>JARHYE010000048.1 GCA_029258605.1 Ruminococcus sp. | reverse complement strand
TTGGGGATGAAATCACCACTGAATTTCCAGTTACACATCTTCTAAAAAAAGCGAAACCAGTGTTCAAGAAACTTCCAGGGTGGAAGTGTGATATACGAGGAATAAAAAAATATGAAGATCTTCCATTAAATTGTAGAAATTATATTGAATTTATTGAAAAGGAAATTGGGTATCCGATTACAATGATCAGTAACGGACCAGGAAGAGATGATATTATATATAGATAAGATGAAAGCTGCTCGATTAGGGCAGCTTTTTTAGAATAAATGTTGGAATGCTTTCATAGAATTATAACGTTGAGATAAAATAAAAAGGAGGCGTTATGATGTGTGAAAAAGTGAATGAAAAAAACAAAGAAGTCATTTCAATGGAAGAATATCTTGAAAAGAGAGAAAATGTAAGAAAAGCAAATATCAAATTGGAAATAAAAAATGAAAAAAAGGCAACAATGGTCAATGCTGCCTTGGAATTTGCTTATCTATATATGTAGAATCGGCTTAATCATCTTTGTGAATCAAACGACAAAAAAGTGTATATGCATATAACAGTACAGGAAGTACAATGGTAGCCGCTACTGAAATTTTTAAAAGTTCATTACAAACGGGATGATCGATCAGTGCAAAAATGAGTGTGCTGACATAAAGCAAGATCAAAAGAATGGCAATGATCAAAGCAAAGATACGTTTTGATTTTTTCATGAGAATTCCTTTCTATAATACAAAATAACTAGATGTAATTTATTATAACCAAAAAGTCTGCTTATTGCAATTTCTGATTTACGAACTAGTAAATATGTTATATAATAATAGCATTAGCGAAATTATGATAAAAGGAGTTAAAATACCATGAGTGAAAAACATTTATTAGAGCAGTGGCATGATACAGCCTATAATGAAAAACTTTCCAGAGAGCAGTTAGAGCAATTTTGGGGAGGATATTTTAATATTGAAAAAGGAATTTACGAGCAGCTTCTTGAAAATCCTGATGAAGAAGTAAAAGGAACTGTTGCAGAGCTTGCAAAAAAATATGGACAGGAAGTACTTGTTATGGTTGGATTCTTAGATGGAATCAACGACAGTTTGATTGAGCCAAATCCAATTGAAACAATGGAAGAAGATACAGTTGTAAGTCTTGCTTTTGATAAAGAAAAACTTTACAAAAACATGGTGGATGCAAAGGCAGACTGGCTTTATGAATTGCCACAGTGGAAAAAGATTTTTGATGATGAGACAAGAAGACGCTTGTATCTTGAACAGAAAAAGTCCGGTACTGTTCGTAAAGAGAAAAAAATCGGAAGAAATGATCCATGTCCATGTGGAAGTGGAAAGAAATACAAAAAATGTTGTGGAAGAAACGCATAATTTCAATGAATGAATAAATGAAAAATTTTTCGGGCATACTGTTACTGAATTTTCAATAAAAGGAGGTAATTGTATGCCTGAATTAAAATGTAATGTACAGACATGCCAGCATAACAAAAATTTTCTCTGCGATCTTGATAAAGTAGAGGTGGGAGGGAAAAAAGCCACCACAGCTGTAGAGACAAGTTGTGACAGTTTTGAGGAAAGAAAAACAAATGGATATTCAAACAGCGCATATGATAGCTATAATGAGAAAAAGGCTTCTTTGTGTAGTTGTGTTGACTGTAAAGCTACGGAGTGTATGTACAATAGTAATTGCCAATGTCAGGCAGGTAAGATTGATGTTCAAGGGGATCAAGCTGATCGCTGCGAAGGAACAAATTGTGCAACTTTTCAGTGTAGATAATTTTAAAATTTATTGTTTAAATGTCCGGATATTTCCGGGCATTTTTGAATTGAATGGGTTTGTTTCTTGACGGGTATTGGAAAAAAGAGATATAATCGAAAGTAAATGAAAATGAAAGGGGAGGTTGATTCATGAGCTGTAAACAGGAGAACTTAAAAAAAGAGAAGAAAGCGGAATCCAGCGGATTTTATTCACAGCGTCCTATATTTGGGAACAAAGGTCCGTCTGTTTTACGACAAAGGTTTAGTAGGGGGATGACGTTTTTCCTGGTAATTGCAGCTAGTATCGTGTTTTATTTTGCACTTTTAAGGTTGCCACATTTATCGGAAGCAATGAAAAAGATCTATCATGTATTAAAGCCAGTATTATATGGATGTGTGATTGCCTTTTTATTAAATCCAATTGTAAAACTAGTGGAAAAAAATCTGCGCCCATTTCTGATGGGGAAAATGAAAAATAAGAAACGAGCACATGGAATCGCTAGAGGAACTGGAATTTTTGTGGCGGTTGCTGTGATGTTGTTTATCGTATTTACGCTGTTTAATATGATGATCCCAGAGTTGTATCGAAGTATCCGAGATATGATTCTTACCGTACCAAGTCAGCTTACCAGTTTGGTGAATCAAATTACGGAAATGAATACAAAAGATACCACGATTAGTCAGTTGATGAACAGTATTCTAAAGGAATCCACAGATTACATACAAAAATGGATGCGAAGCGATTTGTTGGCTCAGATCAATATCTTAATGTCAAATTTGACCGTAGGGGTGATCAATGTAATCAGTGAACTCTTTAATGCTATTTTGGGTATTATTATTTCTGTATATATTTTATTTAGTAAGGAAGTGTTTGCAAAACAAGCCAAAAAAATCATTTATGCCCTGTTCAATACCTCTCATGCTAATTTGATCTTACATCTTACGATTAAAAGCAATTACATTTTTGGTGGATTTTTGATTGGAAAGATTATTGATTCAGCGATTATTGGAGTAATCTGCTTTGCAGGATTATCCATTTTAAATATGCCATACACCCTTCTTGTTAGCGTGATTGTAGGAGTAACCAATGTAATTCCATTTTTTGGTCCTTATATTGGAGCGGTACCAAGTGCTATTTTGATTTTACTGGCAGATCCGCAAAAAGGAATTTATTTTATAATATTCATTATCCTTCTCCAGCAGCTCGATGGAAATATTATTGGCCCTAAGATTTTGGGGGATTACACAGGGCTTTCTGTGTTCTGGGTTGTTTTTGCAATTTTACTTGGAGGAGGCTTGTTTGGATTTGCAGGAATGATTCTTGGGGTACCGACATTTGCTGTTATTTATTACGTGGTACAGATGCTGATTGAAAATAAACTTTCAAGAAAGAATCTTCCAACCCAAACAGAAGCATATGGCAGTGATAGTTTTGTCAACGCACAAGGGCAATATGTAAAGATAACAAATGAAAAACAGGAAGTAGAAACGATAAAAAACGAGAAAACAGAGGAATAGAAGATGCCAATTAGAGTACAGAATGATCTGCCAGTAAAGGAAATACTAGAGCAGGAAAATATTTTTGTGATGGATGAGTATCGTGCAGCTCATCAAGACATTAGACCGATTAAGATAGGGCTTTTGAATTTGATGCCTTTAAAAGAGGATACAGAATTACAGATTTTACGTTCTCTGTCCAATACGCCATTGCAAGTAGATGTTACATTTGTTCGTGTAAAAAGTCATATTTCCAAAAATACATCGACTAGTCATATTCATAAATTTTATGTTCCATTTGATAAAATAAAGGAAGAAAAATTTGATGGTTTTATTATCACAGGTGCACCGGTTGAGCAGATGCCTTTTGAAGAGGTGGACTATTGGGAGGAACTAAAAAAAATTATGAAGTGGACCAAAACCAATGTCACATCCACACTTCATTTGTGCTGGGGTGCACAGGCGGGAATCTATTATCACTTTGGGATTGATAAGGTACTGCTTCCGAAAAAAGTGTTTGGTGTGTATCGCCATAACGTTCGAAATCGAAAGATTCCACTTGTTCGTGGATTTGATGATGTATTCTATGCTCCTCATTCTAGGCATACGGCTGTTCCGCAGGAGCGGTTGGAGGCAGATGAGCGAATCACCATTCTTGCGGATTCAAAAGAGGCAGGGGTGTTTTTGTGTATGGCAGAGGAAGGAAGACAGATTTTTGTAATGGGACATCCTGAATATGACAGAGTGACTCTTGATGCAGAATACAAAAGAGATCAAGCAAAAGGATTGGAAATTTCGCTTCCACTAAATTACTATCCGGGCGATGATGACTCCAAACGCCCAGAATTGATTTGGCGTTCTCACGCGAATAACCTTTATACAAATTGGTTGAATTATTACGTATATCAGGTGACTCCATATGATTTGTATGGCACCCCGTTTTCTAAATAAGTAAAAATAAGATCTAGGCAAAAGGATGCCTGGATCTTTCTTTCGATAAGGATGTCAATAGTTATGTTATGGAAAAGTAGAATATTTTTAAACAAAATTGGCGGGAGACAAATCTTGTTTTTTTGTGAAAGTTTCTGAGTTGACTCAAAGACATAAAAAATGATACTATTGTTTGGCAAACACATGATATAGTTCCGCGTAAGAGTGGAAACACAATATATAGACCAGAGATAAAGGAGGACTTTCCATGATTTATGTGATAAAAAAAGATGGTACAAAAGAAGAATTTAACGTAAAAAAAGTTGTTGTTGCGGTGAATAAATCAGCTTATCGTGCATTGGTGAAATTTACAGACCAGGAGCTTGACTTTATATGTGAATTCGTAGAAGACAAAGTAAAGTCTATGGGAAAAAATGAAGTTAAAATAGCAGAGATGCATAATGTTGTAGAAGGTGCTCTTGAAAAAGTAAATCCAGCAGTTGCAAAAAGTTATAGAGATTACAGAAATTATAAGCAAGACTTTGTACAGATGTTGGATGAAGTATATAAGAAAAGTCAGTCTATTATGTACATTGGGGATAAAGAAAACAGTAATACAGACAGTGCTTTAGTTTCTACAAAAAGAAGTTTGATTTTCAATGAATTAAACAAAGAGTTATACAAAAAGTTTTTCCTTACGGTGGAGGAAATCCAAGCAATCAGAGAAGGATATATCTACATTCATGATATGTCAGCAAGAAGAGATACCATGAATTGCTGCTTATTTGATGTAAAGAGCGTGTTGAGTGGCGGATTTGAAATGGGAAATCTTTGGTATAATGAACCAAAAACACTGGATACGGCATTTGATGTAATAGGAGATATTGTTTTAAGTGCTGCAAGCCAGCAGTATGGTGGATTTACAGTGCCAGCAGTAGATGAGATTTTAGAACCATATGCAAAAAAATCACATATGCGTTTGGTTGAGAAGTATCGGGAACTAGATCTTCCAGAAGAAGTTGTACAAAAGGTTGCATGGAAGGATTTAGAAAGAGAAATGGAACAAGGATTCCAAGGATGGGAATATAAATTTAATTCTGTATCTTCCAGTCGTGGAGATTACCCATTCATCACCATGACAGCAGGAATTTGTACAAGTATTTATGGAAAACTTGCTACAATAAAGATGTTAGAAGTTCGTAGAAAAGGACAGGGGAAAGAAGGGCATAAAAAGCCAGTGTTGTTCCCGAAAATTGTATTTTTGTATGATGAAAACCTGCATGGACCAGGCAAAGAATTAGAGGATGTATTTGAAGCAGGAATAGAGTGTTCAAAAAGCACCATGTATCCAGATTGGTTAAGTTTATCTGGAGAAGGTTATGTTCCAGAGATGTATAAAAAATACAAGAGAGTCGTAAGTCCAATGGGATGTCGAGCATTTTTGTCCCCTTATTTTGAAAAAGGTGGGTTAAAGCCAGCAGATGAAACGGATAAGCCAGTTTTTGTGGGACGTTTTAACATTGGTGCGATCAGTCTTCATTTGCCGATGATCTATGCAAAAGCAAAGCAAGAAAACAAAGATTTTTACGAAGTTTTGGATTATTACCTAAATTTGATTCGTCAGCTTCACATAAGGACATACGACTATTTAGGTGAGCTGAAGGCTTCTACGAACCCATTGGCTTACTGTGAGGGAGGATTTTACGGTGGACATCTTGGGATTTATGATAAGATTAAACCACTATTAAAATCTGCAACGGCATCTTTTGGAATTACAGCACTTAATGAGTTACAACAGTTGTACAATAAAAAATCTCTTGTAGAGGATGGAGAATTTGCACAAAAGACATTGGAGTATATCAATCAGCGTGTAAATGAGTTTAAAGAAGAAGATGGATACTTGTATGCAATTTATGGTACGCCAGCTGAAAATCTATGTGGTGTTCAGGTACAGCAATTCCGTAAAAAGTATGGTATTATAGAAAATGTTTCCGATCGAGAGTATGTAAGCAATAGTTTTCATTGTCATGTAACAGAGGATATTACACCGATTGAAAAGCAAGATCTAGAAGGAAGATTTTGGAATTTATGTAACGGTGGAAAAATTCAGTATGTAAAATATCCGATTAGTTATAATACAGAGGCAATCAAGACGCTTGTTCGAAGAGCAATGGCAAAAGGATTTTATGAGGGAGTCAATCTTTCCTTGTCTTATTGTGATGACTGTGGACATGAAGAACTGGATATGGATGTGTGCCCAGAGTGTGGCAGCAGCAATTTAACCAAAATTGATAGAATGAATGGTTACCTTTCATACTCAAGAGTAAAAGGAGATACCAGACTTAACGATGCTAAGATGGCTGAAATAGCGGAAAGGAAAAGTATGTAACATGTATTATCATAATATTACAAAAGATGATATGTTGAATGGAGAAGGACTGCGAACAGTTTTATGGGTATCTGGATGTAGTCATGGCTGCAAAGGATGCCATAATCAAATCACCTGGGATCCAAAATCAGGATTGGAATTTGATCAGGCGGCAAAAGAAGAATTATTTGAACAACTTCAAAAAGATTATATCAGCGGAATTACATACAGTGGTGGAGATCCTTTATATCCAGGGAATCGGCAGACGATCACAGAACTAGCGGAAGAGATTAGGACTAGATTTCCAGAAAAAACGCAGTGGTTGTACACAGGGTTTGTTTGGGATCAGATCAAAGATCTTCCAGTGTTAAAAAGTATAGATATTCTTGTGGATGGCAGATTCGAGGAAGAAAAGAAGGATACGATGCTTCACTGGAAAGGGAGTTCCAATCAACGAGTGATTGACGTACCACTAAGTCTGCAGGACGGAAACATACATTTACATGAAGGGGAAAGAAAATGCAAAGAATAGCAAGATTTCATAAGGTAAGTTACGAACAGTTTAAGAAGGACTGGATCGATACGTTTGGAGAAGAAGAGGGAATAAAAGAAATTTATGAATCAATCAATCTTCCGAGACGAGCTACCGCAGGTTCTGCAGGATATGATTTTTATGCACCAGTTGATTTTGTGGTAAAACCAGGAGAAAGTGTGAAAATCCCAACAGGAATCCGTGTAGAAATGGAAGAAGGATGGGTATTAAAATGTTACCCAAGAAGCGGTCTTGGCTTTAAGTACAGACTTCAGTTGAATAACACAGTTGGTATCATTGACAGTGATTATTTTTATTCCGATAATGAAGGACATA
>JARHYE010000030.1 GCA_029258605.1 Ruminococcus sp. | reverse complement strand
TGTATACCATTCCAAGTATAATGGCATAAGGGGTATTGATCAACGCGTGTTCAGGTAAATGGAAAAAGCGAAGAATCATATTAATGACCCAGTTTTTTTCTAGCAAATTTTTCCAGGCAATGGTACGCACGAGAAAGTTCATCCACATTGGCATAATAAAAATTAGAACGATAAAACTAGTTTGATTGACCTTTTTTTCAGAAAGAATCATCGCCAGTGGGTAAGCAAGGATTAGGCAAATTAATGTGCTCACAAAAGAAAGTAGTAATGCCAGACCTAATGCTTTTAAATTCTCAGGAGTTGTGATTGCGGCAAGATTTTTTAAAGTAAAAGCCCCTGTAGTATCTGTAAGTCCATAGTAAACAATCATAAAAAGTGGAATAATCGTAAAAGCAATTACCCAAAGAAGATATGGACCAGTCAATATTTTTTTATTCTTCAATTCCAACAGCCTCCGCATCTTCAGACTCAGGTTTCTTCATGATTTGGATATCAAATGGATCCACTTTCACGCCAACTTCTGTACCAACAGGAAACATATCTGTGCTATGAACCAGAAGTGTGTAGTTATTTGCTTCTACTTCCATCTCATAGTGCACGCCTTTAAAAATAAGGTGAGAGACGACTCCGTTGATGGTTCCTTCTCCTGGTTTTACAAGATCAATATCTTCTGGACGAATCACAGCATCTACTGGTTTGTTGTGACCAAAACCTTCATCTACACATTTCCATGTAGTTCCTAACATTTTTACGACTCTGTCTTCAACCATTACAGCGGAGAGAATATTACTGTCTCCAATAAAATCAGCGACAAATGCATTTTTGGGTTCATTGTAAATATCTTCTGGAGTACCAATCTGTTGAATATATCCCTGGTTCATAACAACAATCGTGTCAGACATTGTAAGGGCTTCTTCTTGATCGTGAGTAACAAAGACAAATGTAATACCTAATTCATTTTTTAGACGAATCAATTCATATTGCATGTCTTGGCGAAGTTTTAAATCCAGTGCCCCTAATGGCTCGTCCAAGAGGAGAACTTTTGGCTCGTTTACAATGGCACGTGCAATGGCGATTCTTTGTTGTTGTCCCCCACTTAAAAGTTCAGGACTGCGATCTTCGAAACCTTCTAAGTTTACAAGTTTAAGAGCATAACGTATTTTATCTTTGATGTAATTTTTGGATTTCCCTTTGATTTTTAATCCAAATGCAATATTCTCAGCAATGGTCATATGAGAAAATAAAGCATATTTTTGAAAAACCGTGTTCAGTTGTCTTTTGTTTGGTGGAAGATTGTTAATATTTTTTCCGTCAAAAATTATATTGCCAGAATCTGGTGTTTCAAAACCACCAAGAATACGCAATAAAGTGGTCTTTCCACAGCCGCTTGGACCTAAAAGGGTAAGAAATTCATTTTCCCGTATATACAGATTTAAATGGTCAAGGATGACATTCTCATCAAATGATTTTGTGATATCTACAATATCAATTAATTTATTAGACATTCTATTCCTCCGTGTAAATTCTTTTAGATTATCAAAGGTGTTTAAATATGCAACTTTATATAAATTCTTGCATATAAACCTATTATATAAGAAGTCTTCAGAGTGTGCAATCATTAATTTATCTTTAAAATTTATTGATTAACTGTACATTTCGAAAAAATCATAATATAATAAGTATGCAATACTTCGAAAGGAGCATTTTAAAATGAGTGAAAAGAAAATAAAAGAAACAAATGACAAATCAGAAAGGAATGTTAAAAATAGAGAGAAAACTACAGGAAAAGAAAATACTCAAGAGAATATGGAAGAAGTTTTAGATCAAAGACCAGAAGAGGATCTCGATGAACGGTTAGAATGCGAGGAAGAAGAATCGGATGTTGCTAAAATGCAAAGAAGGTTAAAAACTAAGATTCTATGCAGCGTATTAGGGGTTATCTTATTTGTTGTTGTAGCAGCGTATGGTGGGGTTTCCTATTACTTTACCAAACATTTTTTTCCGAATGTTCAGATTAACGGGAAGGAGTTTGCTTATCAAACGGTAGAAGAAGTAGAGCGATATTTTTCCACACAAGTACAAGACTATGAATTGAAATTGATTGGAAGTAATCAGATTCAGGATGTAATTCGAGGAGCAGAGATTGATTTAAAATTTGAAAATCCAGAACGAATTGGAAGATTAATGAAAAGTCAACAAGTTTGGAAATGGCCATCCCAATGTTTGTCCAAGGGAAAAAATGAATTAACCTTAAAATTACAGTATGATCAAAACAAGTTAGAAGACAAGATTTCCAAGACCAATATACTTACAGCTAAACAGATTCCATCAGAATCAGCACGTCCAGAATTTAATGGAGAAGTGTATGAAATAAAACCAGAGGTTGTAGGAACTAAATTTGATGAAAAAGTACTGCGCAAAGTAATTTCTGATTCTATCAATGGATTAAAAAAAGAAGTAGATCTAGTGAAAGAAAATTGTTATATAAAACCAGCATTTACAAGCCAGTCTCCAGAAGTAAAAGCAGCATGTGATACGATGAATCAATACATCAAAACAAAAGTTACTTATTTGATGAACGAAAAGGAAGTCGTTGATAAAGCGCTCATTTCCCAGTGGCTTTCAGTGGATGATAAGATGGGTGTAATTATAAAAGATGGTGTTGTGGAAGAGTGGTTTAAAAAATTAGGTGAAAAATACGACACAGTTGGAAAAACAAGACAGTACACAGCTCCATCTGGCAAAGCGGTTACAGTATCTGGTGGAACATATGGATGGAACCTCAATGAAAAAAAAGAAGCAGAATTATTAAAAGAGTATATCAAAAAAGGGGAAACAATAGAAAGAGAACCAGAGTATTATCAGGTGGCAGCAAGTCGGTCTGCCCAGGATTTTGGAAATACGTATGTAGACATTGATTTGGCACTTCAGCATATGTGGTATGTTGTAAATGGAGAAGTTGTGCTTGATACAGATGTTGTTACAGGAACACCAACTCCGCAAAAAATAACACCAGAAGGAGTTTATAGTGTTGTCGAAAAAGAAGAAAATAAAACGTTAATCGGCGCGATTGTTCCTTCGACAGGAAAGCCAGAATACAAAATTCCAGTAAGATATTGGATTCGTGTCACATGGGATGGTGTGGGCATTCACGACTCTACCTGGCGAGGAAGTTATGGTGGATCAGTATATGAAACGGATGGCTCACATGGTTGCATTAACACCCCATATAATGCTGTACAAAGTATCTATAATTCCATATCTATGGGAACACCGGTGGTAATGCATTACTAAAAAAAAGTAAAGGAAGAAAGAAATGTACGAGTTATTAAAAAGAGATGGCCTTGCGAAACGAGGGCGTTTTCATACAGTTCATGGTGTGATTGAAACACCTGTATTTATGAATGTTGGTACGGCAGCTGCGATTAAAGGGGCAGTTTCTACAGATGATCTAAGAGGAATTAAGACACAGGTAGAATTATCAAATACGTACCATTTACATGTTCGTCCGGGAGATGATGTTGTGAAAAAAATGGGGGGACTCCATAAGTTTATGAATTGGGATAAACCAATCTTAACCGATTCCGGCGGATTTCAAGTGTTTTCTCTTGCAGGACTTCGAAAAATCAAAGAAGAAGGCGTGCATTTTAATTCCCATATCGATGGACGTAAAATTTTTATGGGACCTGAGGAGAGCATGCAGATACAATCTAATTTAGCTTCAACAATTGCAATGGCATTTGATGAGTGTCCACCAAGTGTGGCTGACAGGGCATATATGGAAAATTCAGTTGCAAGGACGACCAGATGGTTGAAACGCTGTAAAGCAGAAATGGAGCGTCTTAATAGTCTTCCAGATACAATTAATAAAGAACAATTATTATTTGGAATCAATCAAGGGGGAATCTACGAAGACATTCGAATCGCTCACGCACAAGAGATTGCAAAGTTGGATCTTCCAGGATATGCAGTTGGAGGTCTTGCGGTTGGAGAAAGTCATGAAGAAATGTATCGTATTTTAGATGCAGTAGTTCCTCATTTGCCAGTTAACAAACCTACATATCTTATGGGGGTTGGAACACCGGCTAATATTTTAGAAGCAGTAGATAGAGGCGTTGATTTCTTTGATTGCGTATATCCTACAAGAAATGGACGACATGGACATGTATATACAAATCATGGAAAATTAAACTTGTTCAACGCAAAATTTGAATTAGATGATAGCCCAATCGAGGAAGGATGCCAATGCCCGGCTTGTAGAAGTTATAGCAGAGCTTATATTCGACACTTGTTAAAAGCAAAAGAAATGTTAGGAATGCGCCTTTGCGTTCTTCATAACTTATACTTCTATAATACAATGATGGAAGAAATCAGACAGGCTATTGATGAAGGAAACTTTAAGGAATACAAGAAAAAGAAACTTGAAGGGTTAACAGGCGGAAAATGTTAGAAGATTTACCAAAATATACTTGAAGAATACAGAAATTTTGTGTATAGTTAGTATTGTTTAAGTATATATTAGGAGGAATTAGTAAATGAATGGTTTATTAGCCGCTGGCGGATTAGGCAGCATTATCTTAATCTATGTAGTTGTTCTTGGTGGTATGTGGTTCTTACTTATGCGTCCACAGAAAAAAGAACAAAAGAGAGTACAAGCTATGCTTGCATCTATGGAAGTAGGAGATACTGCGTTAACAACAAGTGGATTTTATGGTGTTATTATTGATATTTCAGAAACAGATGTCATTGTTGAATTTGGAAACAACAAAAACTGTAGAATTCCAATGCAAAAGGCAGCAATTGCACAGATTGAAAAGCCAGATGCAAACTAGATAAAATTGATTTTTGGGGAATGTCAAAGTTATAGACTTTGGGCATTCCCTTTTTTTAGCAAATCTTTTAAAATTTAAAATTAGCACTTTCCAGTGATAAAGTGTTGAAATAAAAAATACAATAGGGTATAATAAACTGTATACATTTAATTTATCATATAGTTATAAAGGAGTATAAAAATAGGGAGGACAGGAGAGTTAAAATGGGCAGAGTTTATAATTTTTCAGCGGGACCAGCAGTATTGCCAGAGGAAGTGTTAAAAGAAGCTGCAAAAGAAATGCTTGATTACAATGGAACAGGAATGTCAGTCATGGAAATGAGTCATAGATCAAAAGCATTTGAAAAGATTTTGACATCTGCGGAGCAAAATTTAAGAGATCTGATGCATATTCCTGACAATTATAAAGTATTGTTTCTTCAGGGCGGAGCATCCCAGCAGTTTGCGATGATTCCCATGAATTTTATGAAAAAGAAAGAGGCAGATTATATTATCACAGGACAATGGGCAAAGAAGGCGGCGGATGAAGCAGAAAAGTATGGGACGATTCATCGGATTGCGTCTTCGCAAGATCAGCAGTTTTCTTATATACCAGATTGCTCCAATCTTTCGATATCAAAGGATGCAGATTATGTGTATATTTGTGAAAATAATACGATTTATGGAACAAAATTTAAGAAGCTTCCAAATACAAAAGGCAAAATACTAATTTCAGATGTTTCTTCCTGTTTTTTGTCGGAACCAATGGATGTTAAAAAGTATGGCATGATTTATGGCGGGGTTCAAAAAAATATAGGACCAGCTGGAGTTGTGATTGCTATTATTAGAGAGGATCTTATTACGGATGATGTTTTACCAGGAACCCCTACCATGCTTACATATAAAGTACATGCAGATGCCCATTCGTTATACAATACACCACCCGCATATGGAATCTATATTTGTGGAAAGGTATTTCAATGGATTCAATCGCTAGGTGGATTAGATGAAATGAAAAAAAGAAACGAAAGGAAAGCAAAAATACTTTATGATTTTTTAGATCAAAGTGTAATGTTTCAGGGAACGGTTCGTAAGGAAGATCGTTCCTTAATGAATATCCCTTTCGTTACAGGAAATAAGGAATTAGACGCAAAATTTATAAAAGAGGCAAAAGAATCGGGACTAGAAAATCTAAAAGGACATAGAATTGTAGGAGGAATGCGTGCGAGTATTTACAATGCAATGCCTTATGAAGGGGTACAGTCACTCGTTGCATTTATGGAAAAATTTGAGAAGGAGAATTTGAAAGATGTATCAATATAGTTGTTTGAATTCGATCTCAGAAGAAGGGTTAAAAGAATTCGATGAAAAGTACGGAAAGACGGATGATTTAAACGAAGCAGATGTGATCTTGGTTAGAAGTGCAAAGATGCAGGGTGTGCCATTAGGGAATCATGTAAAAGCAATTGCACGTGCTGGAGCAGGTGTCAATAATATTCCGTTGGAACAATGTACAGAAAGAGGGATTGTCGTATTTAATGCACCGGGAGCCAATGCCAACGCAGTAAAGGAATTGGTAATTGCAGGGTTGCTTTTGTCCGCGCGAGATCTTGTTGGAGGAATACAGTGGGTTTTTGCTAATAAAGATGCAATCAATTTGCAAAATCTTACAGAAGAGAAGAAGAAAGCTTTTTCTGGATTCGAAATTAAAGGGAAAAAAATTGGAGTAATCGGACTTGGGTCAATAGGAGTTCTTGTTGCCAATGCAGCAGCTGATCTTGGAATGGAAGTGTATGGATATGACCCATATCTATCAGTGGATACCGCGTGGAAATTGTCAAGGGAAGTGCATCATGCGACAGAGATAGAAGAGATCTATAAAGAATGTGATTTCATCACACTTCATCTTCCTGCCGTTGAAAGTACAAAAGGGATGGTTGATCACATCGCATTTAGTAAAATGAAAAAGGGGGCTGTTTTATTAAATTTTTCTAGAGACACATTGGTTTGTACAGAAGATTTACTCCTGGCAATGGATCAAGGAATAGTTCAGCGCTATGTTACAGATTTTCCAGTACCGAGAATTGCAGGAAGAAGAGAATGTATTGTATTTCCGCATTTAGGGGCGTCTACCATAGAGTCGGAAAGTAATTGCGCCAAAATGGCAGTATACGAGTTACGTGAATTTATGGAAAATGGAAACATTATTCATTCGGTTAATTTTCCAGATTGCTCTTTGGGAAAAAAAGAAGAAGGCACAAGAATAACGATTATACATAGAAATATTCCAAATATGATAGGGCAGTTTACGGCGATTTTGGCCGGTGCACAAAAAAATATTACGGTTATGACGAATAAAAGCAAACAGAATTATGCATATACAATGATAGACATAGAGGATGGTATAGAGGAAAAAACTATAAACCAATTAAAAGAAATAAAAGAAGTGCTACGAGTTCGTATTCTTTAGAAAAATAGATAATAGAAGGATTATAATATTAGAAATTAATATTGTGGTCCTTTTTCTATTGACAATTATTGTATTTTTGTATACAATTATACAAAAATACAATCATGGGATATTGAAACCGAGGGGGTTCAAATGGAAGATAGAAAAGTATATTTAAATACGCACACGAATTTATTGGAACTAGAGGAGCATATGTATCCTCTTGTGGATGTAGAGACGCCAAATGTTTTTAGAAATTTATTTCACTACGATGAAATTCCTAAAATTGCATTTAATGATCGAATTGTTCCTCATCATATGCCTGATGAAATTTGGATTACAGATACCACATTTCGAGATGGACAACAGTCCAGAGCACCATATACTACAGAGCAAATTGTTACCATCTATGATTACCTTCACCGCCTAGGTGGCCCAAATGGAAAAATCAGACAAAGTGAATTTTTCTTATACAGTAAGAAAGACAGAGATGCCGTTTACAAATGCTTAGAAAAAGGATATCAGTTTCCGGAAATAACAAGCTGGATTCGGGCTAGCAAAAAGGATTTTCAACTTGTAAAGGATATTGGATTAAAGGAAACAGGGATTCTTGTTAGTTGCTCAGACTATCATATTTTTTATAAACTAAAAATGACGAGAAGACAGGCCATGGAACATTATCTTTCTGTTGTACGAGAATGCATGGAAACAGGAGTGCGACCACGATGTCATTTGGAAGATATTACGAGATCAGATATTTATGGGTTTGTGATACCGTTTTGTCTTGAACTTATGAAGTTGGCAGAAGAATACAAGATTCCAGTAAAAATCAGAGTGTGTGATACGATGGGATATGGTGTGAATTATCCAGGTGCGGTAATCCCTCGATCGATTCAAGGAATTATTTATGGTTTGATGACACATGCAGGAGTTCCATGCGAGATGATAGAATTTCATGGGCACAACGATTTTTATAAAGCAGTTAGTAATTCTACAACTGCGTGGCTTTATGGTGCATGCGGGGTGAATTGTTCTTTATTTGGAATCGGAGAACGAACAGGAAATACGCCACTTGAAGCAATGGTCTTTGAATATGCGCAACTTCGTGGTACACTAGATGGTATGGATACCACAGTCATTACGGAACTGGCTGAATATTACGAAAAAGAGCTGGGATATAAGATTCCATCAAGAACACCGTTTGTAGGGAAAAATTTCAATGTCACACGAGCAGGGATTCATGCAGATGGAATGCTAAAAAACGAAGAGATTTATAATATTTTTGATACCGATAAATATTTAAATCGACCAGCACTTGTTTCGATCTCAAACACTTCAGGTGTAGCGGGAATTGCTTATTGGATCAATGCATATTTCAAACTTCCTGCGGATCGACAAATTGATAAAGATTCGAGACTTGTAGTGGAAGTTAAAACATGGGTAGATCAACAATATGAAGAAGGCCGAATTACGGTAATGACGGATGAAGAATTGATTCAGAAAATTGCACAAATCTGTGATCAATTGGATTTCAAACTCTGATTTTTAGGAGGATATTAAATTTAACATGGGTGAATATCAAGACAATTCATTAAGTAGCAGGGTTTTCCAAAAGCTAAGGAATGATATTTTAGAAGGCAAGTATAAAGAGCATGAGGAATTAAGAGAAAATACGTTAGGTAAAGAATTAGGAGTAAGTAGAACTCCAGTAAGAGAAGCACTTCGTCAATTAGAATTGGAAGGACTAGTTACCATTATTCCAAATAAGGGTGCGTACGTAACAGGCATTTCGACGAAGGATGTGAATGATATTTATATGATTCGTTCCACATTAGAAGGATTATGTGCTAGATGGGCGACTGAAAATATAACAGAAGAGCAGTTGGATGCACTGGAAGAAACGATGATTATCTCTGAATTTCATGCCAAGAAAGAGGGAAACGGATGTGCAGAACAAATGGCACAGTTGGATGGTAAATTTCATTCCATCTTGTATGAAGCATCTAACAGCAGAATTTTATGCCGCGTGCTTATGGATTTTCATAAATACGTACAGCAGGCCAGAAAAACATCGATCTTGTCAGAGGAAAGAGCGAGAAAGTCTATCCGGGAACATCGCCAAATTTTAAGAGCAATTAAAGAACAAGATGCAGATACAGCAGAACAATTGGCGAACGAACATATTCTTCATGTGATTGAAAATCTAAAAAGACAAGGATTAACGGAGACGGAGTAAGTTCACGCAGATCAAAAAAGATAAAGGAGAAAAAAGCTATGGACAAAATCAAAATGACAACCCCGATTGTTGAAATGGATGGAGATGAAATGACTCGTATCCTCTGGAAAATGATCAAAGATAATCTGTTAGAACCGTTTATCGATTTAAAAACAGAGTATTATGACCTTGGGCTGGAAAACAGAAATGAAACCAATGATCAAGTGACAGTGGATTCTGCTCTTGCAACAAAAAAATATGGCGTCGCTGTAAAATGTGCAACCATTACTCCTAATGCAGCAAGGGTAGAAGAGTATGGCTTAAAAGAAATGTGGAAGAGTCCAAATGGAACAATTCGTGCCATTTTAGATGGAACAGTTTTCCGTACTCCGATCGTCGTAAAAGGAATTGAACCATGCGTGAAAAATTGGAAAAAACCGATTACTATCGCAAGACACGCATATGGAGATGTCTATAAAAATGCAGAGATGAAGATACCAGGAGCAGGAGAGGTTGAGCTAGTTTACACAGCACAAGACGGCACACAAACAAGAGAGTTGGTACATAAATTTGAAGGACCTGGAATTGTACAGGGAATGCATAATATCTGTGGTTCTATAGAAAGTTTTGCGCGAAGCTGTTTTAATTACGCATTGGACACAAAACAAACATTGTGGTTTGCTACAAAAGATACCATTTCTAAAAAATACGATCATACATTTAAAGATATTTTCCAGGAAATTTTTGACAACGAGTACAAGGAGAAATTTGATGCTGCCGGAATTGAATATTTTTATACGTTGATTGACGATGCGGTAGCACGTGTAATGAAATCGGAAGGTGGATATATTTGGGCATGCAAAAACTACGATGGAGATGTCATGAGTGATATGATCTCCTCTGCATTTGGATCTCTTGCAATGATGACTTCTGTGCTTGTTTCTCCAGAAGGAGTTTATGAATATGAAGCGGCTCATGGAACAGTGCAGCGTCATTATTACAAACATCTAAAAGGAGAAGAAACTTCTACAAACTCTGTGGCAACTATTTTTGCGTGGACAGGAGCTTTGCGTAAACGTGGAGAATTGGATCAGAATCAGGAATTGATGGCATTTGCGGATAAGCTGGAAAAAGCTACAATCGATACCATTGAGTCTGGTTATATGACAAAAGATTTGGCGCTTATTACGACAATAGAACATCCAACGGTTTTAAACAGCGAGGAATTTATAAAAGAAATTGCAAAAAGATTATAAAGATAGGAAGAAAGGAAGAACTGGCTTATTGCGCCAGTTCTTCCCATTTTTCATACAATTCTTCTAGTTCTAGTTCGTTTTTGTTTTTTTCAGTAGCAAGTTCTTGACATTTTACAGAATTTGAATAGACATCTTCTTGTGTCATTAATTGATCAATCTCAGAGTTTCTGTCTTCTAATAAAGCAATACGATCCTCTGTTTTTTTTAGATCGTTTACTCGCTTTCTTTCCTTTGCCTGTTGTTCTTTTTGTTCTTGCCAGCTTAATCGTCCTGTAGATTCCGAACTTTTTTCGGGTGAAGAAGAAACTGTAGAAGTAGAAGAATAGATCGGTGTAAGGATGTCTTTTTTCTCAAGATAATAATCATAATTTCCAATGTAATTAACAAAAGAATGATTGACTAATTCTAAAATACGTTTTGCGGTTTGATTGATGAAATAACGGTCGTGAGAAACATAGAGAACGGTTCCAGTGTATTCATTGATTGCTTTTTCTAATATTTCCTTAGAAGTAATGTCGAGGTGGTTGGTTGGTTCGTCAAGGATTAGAAAATTTGCTTCGGAAAGCATAAGTTTAGCCAAAGAAACACGCCCTTTTTCACCACCACTTAAGTCGCGAATTACTTTGTATACATCTTCGCCTGTAAATTGAAAGGCGGCTAATGTATTTCGAATCTGTGTGTTGGTGAGAGTTGGATAATCGTCGGATATTTCATCAAAAATAGTTTTCTCATTATGAAGAACATGATGCTCTTGATCATAATATCCGATTTTTACTTTTGCACCAAGAGTAAAGGAACCAGTATCTGGAGCAATTACCTGATTTAAAATTTTAAGGAGCGTTGTTTTCCCAGTTCCATTATCACCAATAATTGCTACATGTTCCCCGCGTTTGATTTCGAAAGAGATATCTTGAAATAACACCTGATCATCGAATGATTTTGACAAACGTTCGATACTTAATACATCATTTCCACTAATGCAAGAAGGCTCAAGAGAAAAATGCATTTCGGTTTCTGGACCGATAGGATTTTCAACAGGAGTAATGCGATTTAACATTTTTTCGCGACTTTCTGCACGTTTGATGGATTTTTCACGATTAAAAGAGCGAAGTTTTTCAATAACAGCTTCCTGATGTTTGATTTCTCTTTGCTGATTTAAATACTCTTTAAGCATTGCATCACGGATGAGTTGCTTTTTTTGAGCGTAATCTTTATAATTTCCCGAATACATACGCATTTTTCCGTGATCGATCTCGACTACTTTTGTGACAACACGATTTAGGAAAAAACGGTCATGGGATACAATAAATACAGCACCAGGATAATTGATCAAGTACGTTTCAAGCCAGGTAATGGAATTTAAATCCAAATGGTTGGTAGGTTCGTCAAGAAGGAGAATATCTGGTTTTGTAAGAAGAAGTTTCCCAAGAGAAACACGAGTTTTTTCGCCTCCTGACAGAGTATCTGTTTTTTTACTAAAATCCTCTTCCTGAAAACCGAGTCCTTTTAAAACTCCGGTCAATTCACTTTCATAAGCATATCCGTTTTCAGATTCGAAACGAGACATCAGTCTGTTATAGGTATCAAGACGATCAGACAGTGCTTGTCCAGTTAATTCCTTTAGCTCATGCTCGATGGAACGAATTTGCTTTTCCAGTTCTATGATTTCAGCCTTTGCTGTTTTTAATTCTTCATAGATTGATCGACCGCTTTCCAGATTTTGCTGCTGGGCAAGGTATCCAATGGTTTTTCCTTTTGTCAATATAATATCCCCTTGATCCAGGGGTTCTTCTTTCATGATCATTTTTAGAATGGTGGATTTGCCGGCTCCATTTACGCCTACAAGGGCCGCTTTTTCTCGATCTTCAATGTGAAAGGAGCCATTGTTAACAATGATATGTTCCCCAAATGATTTATTCAAATTATGGCATGCAAGTATCATATGCAACCTCCTAAGATTCTTTTTTACATATCCATTATAACGAAAAAAACATGAAATACAACTAAAAAAATTGACTTTGTAGAAACAATTCTATATAATTGAATTCAGTATTGTATAATAATAAAGTAAATAAATTATATTTTAAAAAGCAAATTACATAAAATAGAATGTGTGATACATAAAAACTGGAGGATAGAAATTATGGAGGAAAGAACAATATCTAGGGCTGTAATTAGCCGATTGCCAAGATATTATAGATATTTAGGAGATCTTTTAAATGCGGGAGTAGAGAGAATTTCCTCTAGTGAACTAAGTAAGAGGATGAATGTAACTGCTTCACAGATTCGCCAGGATCTTAATAATTTTGGGGGATTTGGACAGCAGGGATATGGATATAATGTACAATATCTATATTCTGAAATAGGAAAGATACTTGGACTAAATAAGCAGCATAATGTAATCATAATTGGAGCAGGTAATTTAGGACAGGCGATTGCAAACTATGAAGCTTTTGAAAAAAGTGGATTTGTTTTAAAAGGGATGTTTGACATCAATCCAAAACTAAAAGGCCAGGAAGTAAGAGGGGTACCAATCTGTATGATGGATGAACTCAAGCAATTTGTGAAGACTCATGATATAGAAATTGCAGCACTTACGATTCCAAAAGCAAATGCAAAAGAAGTGGCAAATATTTTAGTACAAAATGGGATTAAAGGAATTTGGAATTTTGCACATATTGACTTACAGTTGCCAGAAGACATTGTTGTGGAGAATGTTCATATTTCAGATAGCCTTATGAAACTCTTTTACAGACTTAGTAGTCAGGAAAAGACCATATAAATGAACAGGACTTAAACGTGTAATGAAAGAAAAGCCTTTTATTACACGTTATTTCTTATAGTGCACAAATAGCAAAGTCTACGTTTTGTGTTAAAGTTAAGGAGGCAAAAAATGAGATATCTACCTACAGGAAAATGGATGCAGATGGCAGACAAATATACCATTCAAGAGATTGGAATTCCGTCTATGGTGTTGATGGAAAGAGCAGCACTTCAGGTCGTTGAAACGATGGAACGGAAACACTGTAATCTTAAAAATGTTCTTGTAGTATGTGGAGCAGGAAATAATGGTGGAGACGGATTTGCTGTTGCAAGACTCTTGAAACAAAAAGGAATTGCCGTATGTGCGTTTTTTGTGGGGAAAGAAGATGCAATGTCCCCAGACTGTCAATCTCAGAGAATAATTGCAGAAAATTGTAAAGTTCCAATTGTAACAGTCTTGCAAGAAGAAGAATATACTACTATCATAGACGCCGTTTTTGGAGTGGGATTGAATCGAAAAATCGCAGGAAAATATGAGAAAATAATTCAATGGATGAATAACCAGATTTGTACGAAAGTTGCAGTAGATATTCCTTCCGGTGTTTGTTCCGCAACAGGAAGTATTTTAGGGGTTGCATTTCGTGCAGACTTAACCATTACCTTCGCCTATGAAAAATTAGGAATGGCAATGTATCCAGGTGCTGACTTTTTAGGGGAATGTGTAGTGGCAGATATTGGGATTGATTCTAATTTTTTGGAAAACAAAGAAATTGTATATACTTTGGAGCAACAAGATTTAAAAAACATTCTTCCAAAAAGAAAAGCCCAGTCTCATAAAGGAAGTTACGGAAAAGTTCTGATGATAACGGGCAGTAAAGGAATGTCCGGAGCAGCATATCTAAGTGCAAGAGCAGCTTATATAGCAGGGGCAGGGTTGGTACAAATTTATACAGCAGAAGAAAATCGTGTCATACTCCAACAACTTTTACCAGAAGCAATTATCACAACCTATCACACTTACGACGAAGAGCAACTTGATTCCTTATTACAATGGGCAGATGTTGTTTGCATCGGGTGTGGACTAGGAACAAGTCAGTTGGCAGATAGACTGCTATGTAGGACATTAAAAAATATAAAAAAACCATGTGTTGTAGATGCAGATGGGATAAACCTATTAGGAAATCATGAGAAGTTATTGTCAAAAGAAGAAGTGCCTGTAATTTTAACGCCACATATGAAGGAAATGACGGGACTTTTAAAATGTACAATTGAGGAATTAAAAGAAGATCGTTGGAACTTACTTTCAACTTATACAAAAGAACATGGGGTGATCTGTGTTCTAAAAGACGCAAGAACAGTTGTTTCGAAAAAGGGAAAAGCTCCTTTTCTTAATATGGCTGGGAATTGCGCAATGGCAAAAGCAGGGGCAGGAGATGTTTTATCAGGAGTGATCACAGGCTTGCTAGCCCAGAAAAAAGAAATTTACGAAGCGGCAGTAGGAGGGGTGTATTTACATGCCTGTGGTGGAGATGAAGCGAGGAGAGAAAAAGGATCTTACAGTGTGCTTGCAAATGATCTCATAGATGGAGTCGCAACTTGTATAAAAAAAACAGAGGAGAGCTAAATAAAATGAAAACATACAGCAGAGTGTTTGCCAGAATTGATCTGGACGCAATTTCTTATAATATGGAACAGACAAGAAAGAGAATTGGAAATGATGCAAAAATTATTGCTGTGATAAAAATGGATGGATATGGACATGGTTCTGTTCCGATTGCCAGAATGTTTGAAGAAAAAGACTTTATATGGGGATATGCAACAGCGAGTATAGAAGAGGCAGTCATTCTAAGAAAAGCAGGGATACAAAAACCAATTCTTGTATTAGGATGTATTTTCCCGGACCAGTATGAGACGATGCTAAATTATGAAATCAGAGCAACTATATACGATATAGAAGGTGCCAAGATGATTTCTGAAGCAGCAAAAAAAATGAACAAAACGGCTTATTTTCATATCAAAATAGATACAGGAATGGGGCGACTCGGATTTTTGCCAGGAGAAGAAAGTGCCGATACAATTTTAGAAATCAGTCAGCTTCCAAATGTGAAAATAGAAGGAATGTTTACACATTTTGCACGCGCGGATGAAGAAGATAAAACGTATACTTATAATCAGCACGATAAATTTATAGGGATGAAAAAGGCCATGGAAGAAAGAAAAGTAAGGATTGAATATTATCATTGTGATAATAGTGCAGGAATCATAGACTTCCCAGAGATGAAACATGATCTTGTGCGTTCTGGTATTTCAACCTATGGTTTATATCCATCAGAGGAAGTAGAGAAAAAGCATTTGAATCTAAAGCCAGCTTTGGAACTTCGGAGTCATGTAACCTATGTAAAAGAAGTAGAGCCAGGAACGGCGATTAGTTATGGTGGAACGTTTGTAGCAGAAAAGAAAATGAAAGTTGCGACGATTCCAGTGGGATATGGCGACGGTTATCCTAGGGGATTGTCTAATCAGGCAGATGTTTTGATTCATGGGAAACGTGCCAGAATTCTTGGAAGAGTTTGTATGGATCAGTTTATGGTGGATGTGACAGATATTCCAGATGTTACGTTTATGGATGAAGTGGTTCTTGTTGGGCGTGATGGTCAGGAATATATTCCGGTAGAAGAATTAAGTGCTATTTGCGGTAGATTTAACTATGAGTTTATTTGTTGTTTGGGAAGAAGAATTCCAAGAGTATATATCAAAGACGGAAAAATTGTAGAGCAAGTAGAATATCTATCCTGCTAAGAAAAATCGTTTCAAAGGAAAACAGCTGAATACAACCGATAAAATAGGAAATACTTTAGTATGACAAAATCGGAATATGGAGTGTGTTAGCTGATGAGACGAGGAGATATCTATTATGCAGATTTAAGTCCGGTAGTTGGTTCTGAGCAAGGAGGAATACGACCGGTTTTAATTATTCAAAATGATGTGGGAAACAGACATAGTCCTACGGTGATTTGCGCTGCTGTCACATCGAAAATGAATAAAGCGAAACTTCCAACACATATTGAAATTAGTGCAAAAGACTATCATATTGTAAAAAATTCTGTGATTCTTCTAGAGCAAATTCGTACCATTGATAAACAAAGGTTAAGAGAATATATTTGTCATGTGGATGGGGGATTAATGGAAAGAGTAAACGAAGCAATTAAGATCAGTCTTCAGCTCCCTACATAGAGTGGGTAATAAACCATTGAAATATTTGAAGATGAGTGGTAAAATTGGAAAGTGTATTTACATTTAAAAAGGAAAGAAAAGATAAAGAGGAGATTTTAAAATGTCAGGACATTCTAAATTTGCAAATATTAAGCATAAGAAAGAAAAAAATGATGCGGCAAAAGGAAAGATTTTCACGAAGCTTGGACGTGAACTTGCTGTTGCAGTTAAAGAAGGTGGCGGTGCCGACCCAGAAAATAATAGCAGACTTCGTGATGTAATTGCCAAAGCAAAATCTAACAATATGCCAAATGATACAATCGAAAGAAATATCAAAAAAGCAGCAGGAGAAGGCTCAGGAGAAAATTATGAGCACATTACATATGAAGGGTATGGACCGAATGGTACAGCAATCATTGTAAGAACACTTACAGACAACAAAAATCGTACGGCTTCAAATGTAAAAAATGCATTTACAAAAGGAAGTGGAAATGTTGGTACACCGGGATGTGTGTCTTTTATGTTTGATGAAAAAGGCCAGATCATTGTAGATAAAGAAGAATTTGAGATGGACGCTGATGAGTTGATGATGCTTGCACTTGACAGTGGAGCAGAAGACTTCGTTGAAAACGAAGATAGTTTTGAAATTATCACTTCTCCAGAAGATTTTAGTGAAGTACGTCTGAAATTAGAAGAAGAAGGAATTCCAATGGCAGCAGCAGAAGTTACAATGATTCCACAAACTTACGTAGAGCTTACAAAAGAAGAGGATATTAAAAATATTCAAAAGACATTAGATCTTTTAGAAGAAGATGATGATGTTCAAGATGTTTACCACAACTGGGATGAATAATAAATAAAAAATACATACAAGGAGGAGCACACTGATGAGCAACTATAAGATGGAGACAAAATGTATACAGTCTGGATATGAACCGGGGAACGGGGAACCACGCGTGCTCCCGATTTATCAAAGCACAACATATCGCTACACCAGTAGCGAGCAAATGGGAAAACTATTTGATCTTGAAGAGTCTGGATATTTTTACACAAGATTACAAAATCCAACCAATGATGCTGTAGCAGCCAAGATTTGTGATTTGGAAGGTGGAATTGCAGCTATGCTTACCTCCTCAGGACAGGCGGCTAATTTTTATGCTATTATGAATATTGTAGAACAAGGAGATCATATTGTTTGTGCATCTGCACTTTATGGAGGAACGTACAATCTGTTTGCTCATACAATTAAAAAAATGGGAGTAGATGCGACCTTCGTGGATCCTGACTGCACAGAGGAAGAACTAAATGCTGCATTTCAAGAGAATACAAAAGCTGTATTTGGAGAAACAATTGCAAATCCTGCACTAGTTGTATTAGATCTTGAAAAATATGCAAAAGTGGCACATGAACATGGAGTACCACTCATTATTGACAATACATTTGCAACACCAATCAATTGTCGTCCGATTGAGTGGGGGGCAGATATTGTTACACACTCTACTACAAAATACATGGATGGACATGCAACTTGTGTTGGTGGTGTAATTGTAGATAGTGGAAATTTTGCATGGGATGAACATGCAGATAAATTTCCAGGACTTACCACAGCAGATGAGACCTACCATGGTATTGTGTACACGGAAAAATTTGGTAAACTTGCATATATTATGAAAGCAACAGCTCAATTGATGCGTGATTTGGGCTCCATTCAATCTCCACAGAATGCATTTTTGCTTAACATCGGATTGGAAACGCTTCATTTACGTATGCCACGTCATTGTGAAAATGCGTTGAAAGTGGCAGAATTCTTAAAGGCACATGAAAAAGTTGCTTGGGTATCTTTCCCTTCTATGCCAGGGGATCGGTATTATGATTTGGCAAAAAAATATATGCCAAATGGTACATGCGGCGTGCTCACCTTTGGGTTAAAAGGAGGACGAGATGCGGCAGTTGAGATGATGGATCGATTAAAAATGGTTGCTATTGTTACACATGTTGCAGATGCTAGAAGCTGCGTTCTTCATCCTGCAAGTCATACCCATCGTCAGATGAATGAAAAAGAGTTGCTAGAAGCAGGTGTTCAGCCAGATCTTATAAGATTTAGTGTTGGAATTGAAAATGTAGAAGATATCATTGCAGATATTGAACAGGCATTACAATAGATAAAAGTGATGTGAGTGAAAAAAGACACTCACATCATTTTTCTTTTTGGAGGTATATTTCCCGCTGATTTTTAGATACTAATGGTAAAATAGATGAAGTTAGAAAGGCAAAAACATGAATCAGAATGAGGAAATTAAAGAAACAGGAACTGTTCGTTTAGAAGGAACGAATAGAAATCACAACATCCAACTTATTACAATTATTGGTGAAATTGAAGGGCATGAAACTTCATCCTCCAATACAAAAGCGACGAAATATGAACACTTGATTCCAAAACTTGCGGAAGTGGAAGACAATGATGAGATCCAAGGGGTTTTGATCATCCTAAATACATTGGGTGGAGATGTAGAAGCAGGATTATCCATTGCTGAAATGATCGCAACATTAAGCAAACCCACTGTATCGTTGGTACTTGGGGGGAGTCATTCCATTGGTGGGCCATTAGCAGTGTCTGCGGACTATTCATTTATCGTACCGAGTGGAACGATGATCATCCACCCTGTTCGATCTAGTGGAATGTTTATCGGTGTGATTCAAAGTTTTAAAAATATGGAAAGGACACAAGATCGAATTGTTGATTTTATTGTCAATCATTCTAAAATTTCCAAAGCACGTTTGGAAGAACTGATGCTAGATCCCGCACAGCTTGTGAAAGATGTAGGAACCCTTTTGGAAGGAGAGGAAGCAGTGAAAGAAGGGATTATCGATGAAGTGGGAGGAATTAGTCAAGCATTAAAAAAACTGCACGAAATGATAGATGGAGAAGAAATAACAGAAATTTATAATGACATAGGAATAAAATAATGATATAGTATCAGTATGTATGTTCAGAAATAAGGGGGAAGTATAATGGCTTCTAAAACTACAAATAAAAAAAAGACTACGAGACGTAAGCCGAAAAAAAAGCAGCAGGGGTTTGCTCTGAAAAATGAAATTATCATTTTTGCGATTCTTGCCCTATGTATCTTGCTTGTTTTGAGCAACTTTGGTTTTGGTGGAATCGTTGGGGAGCTGGTTTCATCGGTATTGTTTGGAATTACAGGTGTGATGGCATATATTCTGCCATTTTTGATTTTTTGTGTGTCTGCCTTTACAATATCCAATAAAGGCAACACACATGCTTACATAAAAACAATAGCTACGGTCGTTTTATCCTTAATGTTCATGGCATTTTTGGGATTGATCTTGAATCCGTATAACAAAGAAATCGGATTGTTTGAATATTATTTATTGGCAAGCAAACACCAATATGCAGGTGGTTTTTTAGGGGGATGCATGGTAAAGCTGCTATGCCCACTTATTGGAGTTGCTGGAACTTATGTGGTCATTGTGATCATGATTATTATTTGTGCAATTCTAATCACAGAAAAATCATTGTTAGTTCCATTACAGCACAAAAGTAAACAAGCATATCAGGATGCAAGAAAACGGACAGAAACTTCGCGAATCAACCATAAAAAGAAAAAGGAAGAACGTCGAGAATCGAAGCAACAGAAAAATGCAGCAAGACGTATGGACCATAAGGTTGTCGGTGTTACATTTGATACGACCTTAGTTCCAGATCCGGATAAAAAGAAATCACCAGAAGTAAAAGAGCTGATTCCAAATGAGACTGATTTTCCAATGGAATTTCCAGAGCAGCCATTTGAAGACTTTGTAATTAATCGTTCCGAGCCGGTAGAATTGGTGGAAGAAAAAGAGGTAGCTGTACAACCAGAAATTTCTTTGGAAGAAGAGACAACAAAACAAGAATACATTCCAGAACCAAAATTAGAAGAAGAAAAACCAGCAACTAGAAGAAAAACAAAGGAAAGTCAACAAGAAGTTGAAGCTGAAAAAAAAGCAGTGGAAAAAACCATTAACGAGCAGGATGCAAGTCAGCAACTCACGTATACGGCTCCTCCTTTAAGTTTACTTCATAAAGGGAAAAAGGCTGGAGGAGATTCGGATTCTCATCTGCGTGCTACAGCAATGAAGCTGGAACAGACGTTACAAAACTTTGGAGTGGGAGTTCACGTTACCAACGCCAGCTGTGGTCCTTCTGTTACAAGATATGAACTGCAACCAGAGCAAGGGGTAAAAGTTAGCAAAATCGTGGGATTAGCAGATGATATGAAACTAAATCTTGCGGTTACAGATTTAAGAATTGAAGCACCGATACCTGGAAAGGCAGCAGTCGGAATTGAAGTTCCAAATAAAGAAAACATAGCAGTGATGTTACGCGACCTATTGGATTCTTCAGAGTTTAAAAATAACAAATGTGGTATTCCATTTGCCGTTGGGAAAGATATTGCAGGCAAGACAGTAGTAGCAGATATTGCAAAAATGCCACACCTTTTAGTTGCGGGTGCCACAGGTTCTGGTAAATCAGTTTGTATTAACACTTTAATCATGAGTATTATTTACACATCAAAACCAGAAGATGTTAAATTAATTATGGTGGATCCAAAGGTGGTTGAACTTAGTGTGTACAATGGAATTCCACATCTGTTGATTCCAGTTGTCACAGATCCGAAGAAAGCAGCAGGTGCACTAAACTGGGCTGTTTCTGAAATGGAAAAACGATATAAACTTTTTGCTGAGTATAATGTAAGAGACTTGGCAGGATTTAATGATAAAGTGCAGCACATGGAACCAGGAGATGGAGTTCCGAAGAAAATGCCAAAAATTGTAATTATCGTAGATGAGTTAGCGGATCTTATGATGGTTGCTCCAGGTGAGGTGGAAGGGGCAATTTGTCGATTGGCACAATTAGCCAGAGCAGCAGGAATCCATCTTATTCTTGCAACGCAAAGACCATCCGTTAATGTTATTACAGGACTCATCAAGGCAAATATGCCTTCAAGAATCGCATTTGCAGTATCTTCCGGAGTAGATTCTAGAACCATTATTGATATGAATGGGGCAGAAAAGCTATTGGGAAAAGGAGATATGTTGTTTTATCCAACCGGATATCCGAAGCCGGTTCGTGTTCAAGGATCTTTTGTCTCTGATAAAGAGGTGCAAAATGTGGTGGATCATTTAATTCATCACAATGGAAATGTATCTTATAGTACAGAGATTGAAGAACATGTCAGCTTAAATTCTGGAAGTGGCGCTATGGCTGCAACCGGATCTACAGATGACAGAGATATATATTTTGTTGAGGCAGGAAAACTAATCATTGAAAAAGACAAAGCTTCGATTGGTATGCTTCAGCGAATGTTTAAAATTGGTTTTAACAGAGCCGCGCGTATTATGGACCAACTTGCGCAGGCCGATGTTGTAGGACCAGAAGAAGGAACCAAACCAAGAAAAATTCTTATGACACAAGAAGAATTTGAACAGTATGTTGAAGACAACGTTTGATTTTGGAGGGCAAGAAGATGAAAACAGATATTCAGATCGCACAGGAAGCTTACATGATGAACATCAAAGAGGTTGCATCACAGATTGGAATTGAAGAAGATGACCTTGAGTTATATGGCAAATATAAAGCAAAATTGTCAGATGAACTTATGGAAAAAGTAAAGGATAACCAAGATGGAAAACTTGTGCTTGTAACCGCTATCAACCCAACACCTGCGGGAGAAGGAAAAACAACAATTACAGTTGGACTAGGACAAGCGTTGCATCAATTAAACAAAAAAACATTGATTGCATTGCGCGAACCTTCTCTTGGACCATGTTTTGGTATTAAAGGTGGAGCAGCAGGTGGAGGATATTCTCAAGTTGTTCCGATGGAAGATCTTAACCTTCATTTCACAGGGGATTTTCATGCAATCACATCTGCAAATAATCTTCTGGCAGCAATGCTTGATAACCATATTCAACAAGGCAACGTATTGCGAATTGATCCAAGACAGATTGTATGGAAACGTTGTCTTGATATGAATGACAGAGTACTACGTAATGTGGTGGTAGGACTTGGAAATAAAATGGATGGAATGGTTCGTGAAGACCATTTTGTCATTACCGTTGCCTCAGAGATCATGGCAATTTTATGTCTTGCGAACGATTTGGCTGATTTAAAAGAGCGGCTTGGAAACATAATTGTTGCCTATAATTTTGATGGGGAACCAGTTACAGCCAATGACCTTCAGGCAACAGGTGCTATGACTGCACTTTTGAAAGATGCATTAAAACCAAACTTAATTCAAACATTAGAACATACGCCGGCATTGGTACATGGTGGACCATTTGCGAATATTGCACACGGTTGCAATAGTGTTCGAGCTACAAAGATGGCACTGAAACTGAGTGATATTACGATCACAGAAGCAGGATTCGGTGCAGATCTTGGAGCAGAAAAGTTTTTTGATATCAAGTGCCGCAAGGCAGATTTAAAACCAGATGCTGTTGTGCTTGTTGCTACAGTCAGAGCTTTAAAATACAATGGTGGTGTTGCGAAAGCGGAACTAAATGAGGAAAATTTAGATGCACTTAAGCGTGGAATTGTAAATCTAGAAAAACACATCGAAAATATCAAAAAGTACAAAGTTCCAGTGATCGTTACTTTAAATTCTTTTATTACAGATACCGACGCAGAAAACGAGTTTATTCGTCAATTTTGTGAAGAAAGAGGGTGCGAATTTGCACTTTCTAAAGTATGGGAAAAAGGAGGAGAAGGTGGTCTTGAACTTGCGCATAAAGTACTGGATACACTGGAAAACAAAAAAAGCGAATTCCATCCATTGTATGAAGACGGAATTTCGTTAAAAGAAAAAATCGAAATAATTACAAAAGAAATATACGGAGCCCGAGGCGTTGTATATGAACCAGCTGCATTGAAACAACTTGCTAAAATTGAAGAAATGGGATTTTCAGAGTTGCCAGTATGTATGGCCAAGAATCAGTATTCCCTTTCAGATGATGCAAAAAAACTGGGTCGTCCAGAGAATTTTGATATTCATGTCAGAGAAGTCTATGTGAATGCAGGAGCAGGTTTTGTTGTGGTTCTTACCGGGACGGTTATGACAATGCCAGGTCTTCCAAAGGTTCCAGCAGCCAACGGAATAGACGTTGCGGAAGATGGAAGAATTACAGGGCTGTTTTAAAGGAGAATAAAATGGCACAGCTTATTGATGGAAAGAAAATTTCAGCGGATATAAAAGAGGAATTACGTCTAGAGGTAGAAACCTTAAAAGAAAAAGGAATTTCAGTATGTCTAGCTGTAATTCAAGTAGGAACAGATCCCGCCTCTTGTGTGTATGTAAGAAATAAAACAAGAGCTTGCGCTTATATTGGAATCGAGTCAAAATCCTATGATCTACCAGAAAATACAACGGAAGAAGAATTAGAAAATTTAATTGAGCAGTTGAATCATGATCAGTCTGTCAATGGAATTTTAGTGCAGCTTCCACTTCCAAAACATATGGATGAAGACAGAATTATTAATCTGATTCATCCGGCAAAAGATGTATATGGCTTTCATCCAATCAATGTAGGTCGTCTGTGGACAGGGGAAGACGGATTTTTATATTGTACTCCGGCTGTAATCATTCAACTTCTAAAACGCTCTCATATTCCATTGGAAGGAAAAAATTGCGTGATCGTGGGACGAAGTAATATCGTTGGAAAACCAATGGCTGCATTGCTTTTGCGAGAAAATGCAACTGTAACTATTGCGCATTCTAAAACAGAAAATTTAAAGGAACTTACAAAACAAGCAGATCTTCTTATTGTTGCAGTAAGAAAGCCCAAATTTATCACGGCAGATTATGTAAAAGAAGGCGCCATTGTAATTGACGTTGGAATGCATAGAAATGAAGAAAACAAATTATGTGGAGATGTTGATTTTGAAGATGTCAAGCCACATACTTCTGCAATTACACCTGTACCAGGTGGAGTTGGTCCTATGACGATTGCTATGCTCATGGAGAATTGTGTAAAAACGGTACGTAAGTAGGAGGTAGTAACATGAAATGTGTAAATTGTGGTGCTACAATTCCAGAAAGATGGTCCTATTGTCCGATTTGCGGAATGGAGGTGCCAACGAGAACAAATATAAGGAAAGAACATCCTAGTACAAGAATAAATAGACAAAAAAATTTTACAGCAGAAGCAAATTCTAGAATGCAGATGGATACGTTCGAGAGACAACGAAGGAGAAAAAGAGCCAGACAAAAGCGACTTGCAAAAATGAGAAGGCAAAGAAGGATGATCTTTTTCGGATTTTTCCTTGTGCTTCTTCTGCTTATGATGTTGTTCTTCCGTCAAATTTCTTATTCGGGTCAGATCAGCAAAGGAAATAAGGCCTTGTCTGTTTCTGATTATGAAAAGGCTGAAAAGTATTTCAAAAAAGCTGCGAAGAAAAATCGAAAAAAAGTAGAAGCCTACGAAGGACTATCAAGGCTATATGTAGAAAAAAAAGACTTGGAAAGTGCAGAAAATGTGTTTCTTTCAGCGATTGCAATTCAGCCATCGAATACACAGTTGTACCGGTCTGCCATTGAATTTTACTTGGAGACAAATCAGCCTGAAAAGGTATCGGAAGTTTTAAATGATTGTGAATATAAAGAAGTTTTAGAAGATTTGAAAGAATATGTGACCCCGAAACCTGAATTTGATCTCCCAGAGGGCACGTATCATGAAGTTCAAGAGGTTGCGCTTACCTCCAAAGGAAATAAAATTTATTATACAACGGATGGAAGCGATCCTGATGTATATAGTCAAAAATACGAGAAACCAATTTTAATTCATAAAGAGGGAAAGACACAGATTAAAGCAATATCGGTGAATAAAAACAAGATTTCAAGTGTTGTTGCAACGAAAACATATACCATTGAACTGCCAATTGAAGAGGCACCTGCCATAAGCCCGTCTACAGGACAATATGAGAAGGCAACTGAAATAGAGATTCTTGTTCCGGAGGGATATACAGCCTATTACACGATGGACGGAAAAGATCCAGCGGACCCTTCATCGGGAGCAGTACAGTATGAAGGTCCAATCGCTATGCCAGAAGGTCAGACGATTTTTAGTGCAGTTCTCAAAAAAAATGACACAGACAAATATACACCGGTTACAAAACGGAATTATGTTTATCAAGCGGCAGAGTAAAAAATAATAGAGTATCTTACATTTATAGCAAATGGGATTGTTTTGTGAATTATTGCAAAATAATCCCGTTTTTAGTGTAAAAATTATGTAAAACTTACAAGAAAGCACTTGCGTTAAAAGTTTAACAGTGTTATAATAAATCTTATCAAAAATAAATTATCGATAAAAGGAGATACGACATGAGCAGATTTACATTGCCAAGAGACATTTATCACGGAAAAGGATGCTTAGAAGAGCTGAAAAATCTGAAAGGAAAAAAGGCAATCCTTGTAGTAGGCGGCGGTTCTATGAAACGTCAGGGATTTCTAGACAAAGCAGTAGGATATTTGAAAGAAGCTGGCATGGAAGTTCAGTTATTTGAAGGAGTAGAGCCAGACCCATCTGTAGAGACAGTTATGAAAGGTGCGGAGGCTATGCGAGCATTTGAACCAGACTGGATCGTTGCTATGGGTGGTGGATCTCCAATTGACGCTGCAAAGGCAATGTGGGCATTTTATGAGTACCCAGATGTAACATTTGAAGATTTGTGCATTCCATTTAACTTCCCTGAATTAAGACAGAAAGCAAAATTTGCAGCAATTCCATCTACATCAGGAACAGCAACAGAAGTTACAGCATTTTCTGTAATTACAGATTACGCAAAAGGAATCAAATATCCACTTGCTGATTTTGAAATCACACCAGATGTAGCAATTGTTGATTCTGAATTAGTAGAAGCACTTCCAGCACATCAGGTTGCATATACTGGTATGGATGCACTCACACATGCGATTGAAGCATACGTTTCTACATTAAATTGTGCATTTACAGATCCATTAGCAATTCAGGCAATTGAAATGGTATTTGATTACCTTCCATCTTCTTACGCAGGTAATCAGGATGCAAGAGAAAAAATGCATACAGCACAATGTCTTGCAGGTATGGCATTTTCTAATGCATTACTTGGTATTGTACATTCAATGGCTCATAAAACAGGAGCAGCATTTTCAACAGGACATATTACACATGGTCTCGCAAATGCAATGTATCTTCCATATGTAATTCGTTACAATGCAAAAGATCCAGTTGCTGCAAAACGCTACGCAGAAATTGCGAGAAGAGTTGGTCTTGAAGGAACATCTGAGCAAGCGTTGATCAATAGTCTTTGCAAGAAGATCGATCATTTCAACGATGTTTTAAACATTCCACATACCTTAAAAGAATTCGGTATCGAAGAGAATGAATTCAAAGAAAAAATCGCTCACATTTCCGAACTTGCTGTTGGTGATGCATGTACAGGATCTAACCCAAGAAGCATTACACCAGCTGAAATGGAAAGATTGTTTACATGTATCTACTATGGAAAAGAAGTAGATTTCTAAATCGAAAAAAGATCGAATAAAAAAATCAAAAGAGGCAGGCATATTACACCTGCCTCTTGATTTTCGTCTGATTCGACGCTTGTCTTTCCATATAAATTAAGGTATTATAGTTAAAAGGTAAGAAATTACAAGGAGGAACAAAATGTACAAGATAGTTAAAGCAGAAAAACTGGCTGATAAGATTTATCTTATGGACGTGGAAGCACCAAGAGTTGCAAAACATTGTCAGCCAGGTCAGTTTGTGATCGTAAAAATGGACGAAAAAGGAGAAAGAATCCCACTTACGATTTGTGATTATGATAGAGAAGCGGGAACGATTTCTATTGTATTTCAAGAAGTAGGTGCATCTACGATTAAGATGGCAGATTTGAAAGAAGGAGATTCGTTCCGTGATTTTGTTGGACCACTTGGATGTCCATCCGATCTTGTTCATGAGGATATTGAAGAATTAAAAAAGAAAAAAATACTCTTTGTTGCAGGAGGCGTTGGTGCAGCACCAGTATATCCACAAGTAAAATGGCTTCATAAAAGAGGGATTTCAGCGGATGTTATTGTAGGATCAAAGACAAAAGATATGCTGATTCTGGAAAAAGAATTAGAAGCTGTTGCAGGGAATCTTTATGTAACCACAGATGATGGATCCTATGGTCGCTCCGGTATGGTTACAAAGGTGATAGAAGATTTGGTAGAAAAAGAAGGAAAGCACTATGACCACTGTGTAGCAATTGGACCTATGATCATGATGAAATTCGTATCTCTTATGACTAAAAAATTGGAGATTCCTACAATTGTAAGTATGAACCCAATTATGGTTGACGGAACAGGAATGTGTGGCGCATGTCGTCTTCAGGTAGGAGATGAGATTAAGTTTGCTTGTGTAGATGGACCAGAGTTTAATGGACATCTTGTTGATTTTGATCAGGCGATGGCAAGAATGCAGATGTATAAAAGTGAAGAGGGCCGTGCGCTTTTGAAACTCCAAGAAGGAAAGACACATCATGGACATGATGGAAAAGGATGCGGTCATGATGGAGGTGACGAATAATGGCAAATGTATTAGAAAGAGTACCAGTAAGAGAGCAGGATCCAAAAGT
>JARHYE010000075.1 GCA_029258605.1 Ruminococcus sp. | reverse complement strand
GTTTCCATACGTTCAGGATGATTTTTCTTATCCTTTGTCATATTGTAGTTACGATGTTTGCATTCTGTACATTCCAATGTGATTCTTGTGCGCACAACTTCCACCTCGCTTTTTTTTTAATTAACTTTGTGTTACATGATGGTTGCGAAGCCATCAAAAATTTTAGGCATAAAAAAAAGACCTACTTCCATTCGCTAGAGCATTGTACCATGTTCTAACTATGAAAGTCAAGTCTTTTCCTTTTAATTTATTTCTCCTGAGAATTAAAAACTCGATTCATCTCTTTTGATTCTTCTGCATTTTTATTTACTTCATCTGGATCATGGAAGGTTGGAACTGTCTTTCGGATTGCCTCCAAAACATTTTCTTTCCCTTCTTTTTCTACTGCTTCAAGGAGAATTTCTAATTTCTGATCCACTTCTTCTCTTGAAAGTGGTGTATCTCTTTCTATAAAGATAAGATCGTTTGATGTTTTATCCAGTTCTTCTGTTTTCATCAAAAGCTCTTCATAAAGTTTTTCACCTGGACGAAGACCAATTTCAATAATATCAATATCTTCATATGGCTTTAATCCAGAAAGTCTGACCATACTTTCTGCAAGGTCTAAAATCTTCACCGGTTTTCCCATATCAAGTGCAAAAAGTTCTCCATTGTGCGCCATAGCGCCTGTTTCAAGTACAAGTCCAACAGCTTCTGGAATCGTCATAAAGTAACGAATAATTCTTCTATCCGTAAGTGTGATTGGTCCACCTGCTGCAATTTGCTGTTTAAACAACGGAATGACAGATCCATTACTTCCAAGCACATTTCCAAAGCGGACTGCTGTAAACTCTGTTTTACTGTTAGAACGACACTGTAACACCATCTCACAAAGTCGTTTGGATGCTCCCATAATATTGGTTGGGTTTACCGCCTTATCTGTTGAAATAAGCAGCATCTTTTGCACTCCATACTTTTCTGCAAGATTTGCAACATTGTAAGTTCCTATAACATTGTTCTTAATTGCCTCACATCCACTATTTTCCATCAATGGAACATGTTTGTGTGCTGCTGCATGAAATACAATATCCGGTCTTTCTGTACGGAAAATCTCTTCCATACGTTTCACATCTCGAACAGATGCGATGATTGTATCAAGATTCAACTGTCCTGCATATCTTCTGATCAATTCTTGCTGAATATCATATGCTGTATTCTCGTATATATCAAGAATAATCAATTTCTTTGGATTCATAGTTGCAATCTGACGACACAACTCAGAACCAATAGAACCGCCTCCTCCTGTTACAAGAACCGTCTTACCATCGTAAAATTTTTCTGTCTCTGTTCCATTAATCTTGAGACTTTTTCTAAACAAAAGGTCTTCTATCTTAAACTCACGAAGTGTTCGTTTTTCTCCAAATTTATGATTATCTTCCAAAGGATAACTGTAGATTTTTACTTTACACTCTGTTTGTTTATACAACTCGTACAATCTTCTTTTTTCTTCTGGTGACGCATCTGGAATTGCAACGATAATTTCCTGTATCGGCAATTTTTTGATTCGTTCTATGATATGATCATCCTCTGAGAAAACCGGAAGTCCATTAATATTGTTTCCAATTTTGTCCACATCTTTATCAATAAAGCAATATGGTTTGTAGTGGGAATTCGGATTTCTCTTTAATTCTTCTGCGAGAGATGCACCAACATTTCCTGCACCAACTATCGCAACATCAATTTTGTGGATTTCATTTTCATCACTTTGTGCTGTTTGTCTTGACTCCACCGCTTTATTTTTGTATGCATAAGAAAACTGATAGCAGAATCGAATTCCTAATGTAGTCAACATAACTGCCATAATCGTCACAACAGAATATGCCACTCCAAAATTGATAGATGGATTAAAATACGCAATTAACATGTATACAAAACCACCAACCGTGTCTGCTGCCATTAATTTTAAATACGATGCAACACTTGCATATCTCCAGATACTTCCATAAATCTTAACCGTTACTCTGGCAATCATCATACATAAATATAATACAACCGCTTTAGTAACGCTGTATTTACCATGTACACTAATGGAATAGATTTCCATGCCACTTGTAAGAGCCATTACATAGTAAACAGCTATAAAAAGCACAGTATCAATCAACCATAACTGTATCTTTCTTTTATTTATACTCATTTTATTTCACTCCACTCTTTCGAATCATTACATTAATTAACGGTATCTTTTTGCACTTTCAAGAACAATCTTTTGCATTTCATCCATATGTCGCTCCATATCTTTTGCAAGTGCAACTTGACATTTTGTACGAATCAAGTTGTGCTCTGGATAGTTGATTTTAAAATATGGACTTCCCTGAATGTAATCATCAAGGAATCGCACTGCCTGCTCGCAAGTCAACACAAAACATCCAAGTGCTAACGTTTCAATCTCACGTTCTGAGAGCACATTTGCCGTTACTGACAAGAAACCTTCCGCAAAAGCTCGAAATACTTCCAGATTGACCCCTACTTTTTCTAATTCCGGACAGTCCTCTTCTACATAATTTCCTGCAAAACGGATGGCATCTCCAAAATCATGTCCTACAAGTCCTGGCATTACCGTATCAAGATCAATGACTACCAGCGGCTCCTGACTATCCTTAGCAAATAATACATTATTAATCTTTGTATCATTGTGCGTTACTCTAAGCGGAAGTTCTCCTTGCTTCAATAAATCTGTCAATCTACAAGCCTTATCTTGCACCGATAAAAGATAATCGATTTCTTCTGCAACTTCTTTTACTTTACCACAAGAATCCTCTTCAATATGCTGAATCATCGTCTCATAACGCTTCCGTGTATTATGGAAGTCTGGAATAGTGTCATACAATTTAGAAACATCGAAATCCGATAAACTAACTTGAAATTCTCCAAACTCTCTACCTGCATTATGCACAACTTGTAAGTCATCACATACATTGTATGTAGTTGATGTAATGTAATTAAATAGTCGCCAAAATCCATCATTCTCAAAGTAGTATGTTTTTCCATCTTTTGTATGGTAAAACTTCAAAGTCGTACGCTCCGGTCTCTTTTCTCTAAGATGCTCGGTTACTTTATCGATATTCTCCATTACCTGGATTGGATTCTTAAATACATAGGTATTGACCGACTGTACGATGTAGGATGCTTCTCTTCCATCTTCCTTTTCATAATTAACTTTGTATGTCTTGTTAATATTCCCAAGTTTAATCTCTTCATAAGATTTAAATGTTCCTGAAATACAGAAAATCTCACAAATTTCCTGTAATTTCCTCTGTGTGTCTGTTTCCATGAACGAATCTCCTCACAAATTCTCTTATTATTTTGTTCATAATACCAAACTATTATACGCGCAAGTAGTATACCACATTTCTCTACACATTAAAATAGAATTTGTAACATTTGTACCTATTTTGTAACATTTTGCCATTCTTACTACTTCGCGTTACTTTTTGACACCAATTGCACCACTGTTCTAGACAAAAGGAATAACGCAATCAGATTTGGAATAGCCATAAGGCCATTAAACACCTCTGCCACGCCCCACAAAAGTCCCAAATCAAGTGTCGCTCCTAAAATTGCGACAAGAGAATAAACAACCATAAATGGGCGATTTACCCTTGAGCCAAACAGAAATTCCAAACACCTTGTCCCGTAAAGTCCCCAACTCAAAATAGTAGAAAAAGCAAAACAACATAATGCCGCTGCTGTAAAAACAGATACCCAATTTCCATAGGTTGCGGTAAACCCTTGGATTGTCAGCTCTGCCCCTGCATTTGTTCCATAAGGAACATTGACCCCACTACACAAAATCACAAGTGCGGTCATTGTACAAATTAGAATCGTAACAACAAATACTTCAAAAATCCCAAAAAATCCTTGTTTTACCGCATCATCTGTATCTGCAGCTGCATGTGCAATAGACGCAGTTCCAAGCCCTGCTTCATTCGAAAAAATTCCTCTTGATATTCCTTTTTTCATACTAAGGAACACACTTCCAATAATTCCTCCTGTCACCGCTGATGGATGAAACGCTCCTTCAAATATAGCTGCAAACACGTTTGGAACATTTCGGTAATTCAACAATATCACTCCAAGTGCTAGCACAATGTAAAACAAAGCCATTCCAGGAACTAATTTTTCTGTCACTTTTCCTATACGTCTAATCCCGCCTAATAATACCATTGCAACCAAAATCGCCATGAAAACCCCCAAACTAAAATTAAGGATAGGTACCTGGCCTGGATGAATCACCTGAAAATTAAGCAAAGCAGAATCAATCGCTGTTACAATCGTGTTGGCCTGGGTAGCATTTCCAGTTCCAAACACAGCAAGAACCCCTAATATTGAAAACACTGCTGCAAGCCAGTGCCACTTCTTGTCAAGACCATTTTTGATGTAATACATTGGTCCTCCAACGTAATCACCTTCTTTGTTTTTTTCTCTAAAATGCACTGCAAGTGTGACTTCCGAAAACTTTGTGCACATACCAAGCAATGCAGACATCCACATCCAAAACACTGCCCCCGGACCTCCTATCGCAATGGCACCAGCCACTCCTGCAATACTTCCCGTTCCTACTGTGGCCGCAAGCGCAGTACAAACAGCCTGAAACGGAGTCACACTTCCTCGTTTCGCATCTTTCTTATCAAAGATTTTTCCGACCGTCACTTTGAACGCAGTTCTAAATTTTCTAAATTGTATGAAATTTGTGCGTACTGTAAGAAACATTCCTACTCCAATCACAAAAATCATAGCCGGAATTCCCCATACGAAATTATTAATAGTCTCTATCACAAGTTTGAATCTTTCCAAAATAGCTCCTCTTTCTCTTAAATTTAAACATTAAGTTAAATAATACCACAATTTTTATTTTTTTCAAACTTCTTATTTTTTCGATTGTCGCTTTTTGTCGCATATTATCGACTTTGGTATTTTTTACCATATTCTTAGGTTACACGAAAGGAGCTTATCGTATGACAAAAGAAGACATTTTAGTTCGAAGCATAGTTGGCCCTACTCGCGTCGAACTTCATCCCCTCGCCTGTGCAATTAGACGTGCCGAGGATCTTATGTTTGTAAAAGGAAAATCCATCGATGATATTCAAGTGACAAAAGATATTTATCCTTTTGTTGCAGAACACACAAACAGATCTTACAAAGCCGCTGCGCGCCAGATTGAACGTACTAGCAATCTTTGCTGGGACAATATTGATCCGCCACAAAAAATGAAATATATCGGAAAGGTAATTTTTGACATCCAAGCCCCCAGAGATATTATCTTTTATCTTGCTTATTACTGTTATTTCGGAAAACCATACTACGAAGTTATGGAATTACACCCAGAATTGATGTTGTAACACTATAAATCAAATATCTTGTGAAACTTTCAATGATTGAACACATCTTTTTGTTATATAATATAGGTAATATAACATTATGGGAGGTTTGTGTATGTGTACATCAATCAGTTACAGAAAAAAAGATCTTTATTTCGGTCGCAATCTAGACCTGGAATTTTCTTATCATGAACAAGTTGTCATTACCCCACGAAACTATCTCTTTCCTTTGAGAAATGGAGAAGATTACTATAATAAGTATGCTTTGATAGGGATTGCCACTGTTATGGGAAATTATCCACTCTATTACGAAGCAGCCAACGAGAAAGGACTTGTAATGGCTGGATTAAATTTTCCTAATAATGCATGTTATTTAGACCCAAAAGAAAATACATTCAATATCACACCTTTTGAATTCATCCCGTGGTTATTAGGACAAGCAGACACCGTTGCAAAAGTGAAAGAATTATTACAAAATTTCACTTTAACAAATATATCTTTCGCAAAAGAAATGCCTCTGTCCCCTTTACATTTCATGGTCAGTGATAAAACTTGTTCTATCGTGATCGAACCTATGGAAGATGGACTGCACATCTATGATAATCCATTCGATGTGATGACAAACAATCCACCTTTCGAATATCATTTGTGGAATATGAACAATTATATGAATCTTACACCTAATGTAGGAAACAATCATTTTAGTTCTCACTATGAATTAAAAACTTATTGCGTTGGTATGGGTTCCATAGGACTTCCTGGGGATGCTTCCAGCGCTTCTCGATTTGTTCGTGCAGCATTCCATCTCACAAATGCTCCAGAGGAAGACACGGAAGACGCAAACGTGACACAAGTTTTTCATATTCTAGATTCTGTTTCAATGCTAAAAGGTTCTACGCTGACACATGACGGTAAAGATGATATGACATTGTATAGTTGCTGCATCAATGCAAGCAAAGGAATTTTTTATTATAAAACTTATAATAACAGTCAACTTCATGCAATCTGCTTGGATCACGTAGACTTAAACAAGTCTACGCTCTATGCTTATGATCTTGTAAAAATCCAGCAGATTCATTTTCAAAATTAATATGATATTTTTTACAAAGGGCAACGATATCTTGGTTGTCCTTTGCTTTTTTTGCCGTACTCAATTGCCTCTACAGGGCAACTTGTAATACACGCCATACAATGGGTACAATGATCGTTCCAGAAAGGCCGTCCATTTTTCAACACAATGTTTTGCAACGGACAGACTTTTTCACATTTTCCGCATCCAATACACGTTTGCTTTGAAGAAAACTTTTTCGTTTTCACAAAAAATGGGTAAAACATGTCATTTACGATTCCACTTTTCAACTTATCAAGGATATGAACATCCTTCTCTGGTAGCTTTTCTCCATTTCGGATAAATTCTCCCACTTTACTTATAAGTGGTTCTGATTGTTGTATAATTTCTTTTGCAACATCTTCATCCGGAACTCGAAACATAGCGAGATAATTTTCTGGCATAACAACGGTTTCATATCCCATATATTCTAACCCTTTTTCTTCACATAGTTTCTTCAAATATGCCCCCGCATTTCCTGTATCCGCTCCACATGTCATAATGAAATAAACTTTTTGTCCTCTAAGGTAAGTATTTTTTCTGATCCACGCTTCTACCACTCTTGGAATTCGCCATGCATAGGTTGGTGTAACAAAAGTAACCACCTGACTTTTTGGAATACGAAGCATGCTTTCAGACGACAAACTAGCTGTAATGGATAACAAACTATCATTGATCTCCTCTGAAATTCTTCTCGCAACATATTCACTATTTCCTGTTCCACTAAAATATAAAATCATACTATTTTCCTTCCTTTATATAATTTCAATTCTAATCTCTTCGTTTTATGTATGGATATTATAGCATATCTTTCAAGAAATAAAAAAGATGAAGCAACAAACCTTTCGTTCACTGCCCCATCTTTGTCCTTTTAGATCATCTGATTCACTGTTTTATATTTGTAAATCATTTCTGCATGATTTTGCTCTTCCGTTTCCATATCATTTAGTAGTCTTCTAATATTAGGGTCTGCAAACTGAAACAAGTTAAAATCATAAGCAGACGATACATATTTTTCCGTTGTAATTGCATCTGTGCAAAGGTATTTATCATTCTCTTTATCTGCTTGCATGAAACTTCCAGTATAGGTTGCCTTTGGTTCATAATTTTGTCCCGCTTTATCTTTTGTATCTACAGCTACACATTCTCCATGTAAAAGTTTATCCAGAGAATCATAATGCTGTTGCTCTTCTTGTCTAATTGCAGAAAACAAATCCTTTAGTACTGGATCTTTGGCCATTTGCGCTCCCTTTTCATATTTATCCATGCATAATTGCTCTTGATCCTTTAAATCTGTAATCACAAAACGTTGTTTTTCAGTAAGATTCACAATCATACTGTATCCCTCCTTTATATGCTTTTCTTAAACACAAGGATAGTATGTCAGTCTCTTTCCTACTTTATTCATCTTGCTTTAAAAATCAAGCAGTGTTACAATTTATTTTCCAAGGAGGATTTACTATGTCAGAACAAAACCGTGAAGAAAAATTATTAAAACCAGGTACAATTGTATCTCATTTCAAAAGAGATTTGACTTCCAGCACAGATCCTTTTCAGTATTTGTATGAAATTGTTGGTGTATGCTTGCATAGCGAAACCATGGAAGAACTTGTCGTATACAAAGCACTCTATGGCACAAAAAAATTATATTGTCGTCCAAAAAACATGTTTTTAAGTCTTGTGGAACGCGACAAATATCCAGACGCAAAACAAGACTATCGTTTTGAATATTATCGTTCAACTATTCAAAATATTTTTCAATAAAACCATCTATTTTTGCTGCATATAATTCCGGTGAAGTATACATACTCTCAATATGTCTTGTATCAGATGGAAAGAAACATTCTTTTTCCCCCTGATACATTTCATACAATTCCGGTCCATTTTCAAACGGAACGAGTTTATCATCTCTGCCGTGTACAAAAAGCATCGGCACTCTTGACTGCTCCAGGCTCTTTACAACATCCGAATCATCCAAGTCATATCTTGCAAAAAGCTTATTGACCCATCGAAGTGGTTGATACAAAATCCCGACCTGATGATCAAGAGAAGCTTTCGCATTTTTATATCCACTATCCTCTATAATAAATTTAACATTGGAAGGACAAAAACTACTCATTTGCATAACTGTTGCGCCACCCATAGAGAATCCATGAAGAATAATCTGTATATCCTCTCCAAATTTTTGTTTCAAAAAATCAATCCATTGCAAACAATCCTTCGTCTCTAATATATCGAACCCTATATAATTTCCCTTACTTTCCCCAGAAGCAGTATGATCACAACAGAACACATCAATTCCTCGTTTTTTGTAATACTCAAAGTACATCCCCGCTGTATCTGCATGATCCGAACGATATCCATGAATAATAAATGCAATCCTTTTTCCTTTTGCCCCAAATGGGTAATAAAATCCTTTGAGTTCTTCTCCTCTTGCTGATTTCATAACGTATTCTTCATGATACCGTTTTTTTAGTCTGTCCGCTGCTGCATCTCTCACTCGATAGTAATTTTCTTCATGCCCTTTTGTATCAAACATACGTGAAAATAACGCCGAGCTTTTCCTACAAAATACATAGCGATAAAGTTCTTCACCCATAAAAGCAATCCCAATTATCGGAATCGCCAATAATCTTTTTGTTCTCTTTTTCATTTTTCCTCTCCTATTTAACCGGAAGCGTTGCTCCAATACTTGCAAGCAATGTACAGGCTACAACAAAAATTTGAAATGGAAGTGTTCCGAATCCACCCACAAGTTCTGATGATTGATGTCGTTTTCTTGATAAGTGATACGCCACAATAATCCCTACTCCTGTGACAACTTGAATAATACTTGCAAATCTTGTAAATCCCACAAATGTAGAACCTCCCAGAAATGCAATTACAAGGCATGGCAAAGATGCAATCAGCCAGCTTAAATGTGTATGAAAATGGGTCTGTTCCTGTACAATATCTCGAAGATTTAATGTATTTGCCCAAAAAGACGTTGCAAGCGCCATCAACGTAAATATGTATCCAATAACACTTACCCAACCGCCAAGATGGGCCGCAAGATCTACCAATGCTCCGTCTTCTGAAATATGTCCCCCTACTCCTAAAAGCGTCATGAACGTGATCATCAGTATCAGTCCAATATTAATCGCAAGTCCGGATGCAATGGAAATCCGAATCTTCTTAACATCTCCTTCTAGCCCTTTTACAACCTGGGGTGTAGACATAACCGCTGAAAGCGAAAACGAAACCATACTGTAAAGCGCAAGCATATTTCTCACTCCATGCCATCCCATAGGAAGCGCGTGCATTTCAGAGGTCAAAGTCGCAATAAGAAGAATCCCAATCACTCCGATCATTGACGTAACAGCAAGCTTCTCGCATATACCAACAAGCTTCATTCCGACAAATACAACACCTGCACCAACGATATAGAAAAGAATCATACCGACTACATCTGGAATTCCAAGCCAAGAACGAAATACTGCCGCTGCCCCTGTTAAAAATGCACTAACGTTCACAATAACAGAAATCCCCAAAGTGATAAAAGCAATCCAGGTAAGAATCTTTTTCACTTTTCCCGAAAAAAGTTCAGCATCCAGACAACTGATAAATTGTGCTCCTTGATTATTATAAGACAACTCTGCAATAATCAGATGTAACACCAAATTAAAGAGGTAACAAAATACAATCATCAACAAAATTTCCCTCACACTGTTGTGCGCCGCCAAAAATGGAACTGATAAAATTCCAGACCCAACACCATGTCCGACAATAATACTTGTCGCTTCGAAAACTGTAAGTTTTGATTCTCCTTGTATGTTTTTCATCTTTTCCTCCATTCCATAAAAACTATTATAAATATTATAATGGACTGGTCTTAAACGTGTCAAGAAACATGCTTTTCATCAGTTGTTTTCCCCTTCAAACAGGTTTATAATCAAACTGTTAATTTGAACGAAAAAAATTTTTTGAAGGAGAATTTTCATGAAATGTAGAAATTATGCACACCGCGGTTTTAGTGGACACTATCCGGAAAATACAATGCTAGCCTTTCAGAAAGCAATAGACGCTGGGTGCGAAGGAATCGAATTGGATGTACACTTAACAAAAGACAATCACCTAGTCATCATTCACGATGAAAAAATTGATCGTACCTCCAATCAACATGGTTTGGTAAAAGATATGACTTACAAAGAACTTTGCAGCGTAGATTTCTCCTACAAATATACTGCTCAGTTTGGCTTTCAAAAAATCCCATCTCTGCGAGAATATTTTGAACTTGTAAAAAATAAAGCGATCATTACCAATATTGAGTTAAAAACCGGAGTATATGAATATCCTGGAATTGAAAAAGCCGTTTATGATCTAATTTGTGAATACAATCTACAAAAAAAAGTGGTAATTTCTTCCTTCAATCACAATTCTGTCATGAGAATGAAAACACTCGATTCCAAGATAGAATGTGGCTTTCTCTCTGAAACCTGGATTCTCGACACAGGTTCTTACGTTTCTTCTCATAATATTGAAGCCTTCCATCCAGATTTTCATATGCTGACTCCAAAAGAAACCGACGACTTAAAGAAACACGGGGTAAAGATTAACACATGGACCGTAAACGAAGAGGCTGATATTTTAAATATGATAAAAAAAGAAGTCGATGGTATTATATCTAATTATCCTGATCGTGTAGCTTCTTTATTGAAGCAAACAAATCTCAGATAACAAAATGCCATCTCCTTCTTTTAAATTGTAACCCACTATTTATATGGACTCAATACTACGCCAGCGCCCTTTCTTCCATCGATTTGTAAAAATCATTGCTCGCAAATTTTCGTCTACCATAAAAGAAATCCAGACACCTACCAATCCAAGACCTAGATGAACCCCCAAGACATAGGCCATTCCTACTCCAATGATCCACTGGCTACAAATCCCAATCATCACTGGGAAGGCGACGTCTCCTGATGCTTGCAGATTTCGTACAAGAACAATATTAAAACAACGTCCAAGTTCAAGAAAAATCTCTACCAAAAATATCTTTTGTCCCAAAGCAAGTACCTGTGGATCATTGCTAAACATTCCAAAGAGCGGACGAGCAAATAAAGCCAGCAGAATCGTCAGAATCAATGTAATCGGCGCAAATAACTTCAACACCCGCCAGTTTTGTCGGTCTGCCTGTTCAAATTCCCGTGCCCCAACGCAATAACCTATTATAATCGCAGTCGATTGGCTAACTGCATTCGTAAGCATATAACAAATCTGAGCAAACATAATTGTATACATCCGTGTCGTCACTGCATAGGTCCCCATCATATTCACAAAAATCAGACTCATAGACTGAGATAGATTGTAAGAAAGCCCTTCTCCACCTGATGGTAATCCAATATACAAAAACCGTTTTAGAAGATTCTTCGGAAAAGGCCGAAGTTGCTTCCACCCAATATGAACGTTCGGGATCGCGCGAAAAAAAGCGCACATCATAAAAATCATTCCCACAGTACGACAAATACTTGTTGAGATTGCAGCTCCTGCAGCACCGAAACGCGGAAATGGTCCAATTCCATAAATAAAAGCTATATTTCCAACAATGTTGATTATATTGATCAACCCCGTACTGCACATAATAATCAGCATCTTTGCATGAGCTCGTAAAAAAGCACTAAATGTAAGCATAAGCGCCTGACACGGCAAACTCAACGTGGTAATCATCAAATAACTCTTGGCTTCTTCAAATGCATCAGCTGGAACTTTCATAAGTCCAAGTAATGCATCCGCCCCAAACAAAAGCAATATACTAAGTGTCAGACTGATTACAAGATTTAGAACAATCGCCAAGGTGTAAATTTGTTCTACTTTTTTCATCTCACGCGCGCCTAGAAACTGACTTAACATAATTGTAGCAGCAAGGCAGATCACATTAAAACTCAAAATAAGTGTCATCATAATTTGGTTGGCATTCCCTACTGCAGCAACTGCAGTTTCATTATATTGACTGAGCATAATTTGATCGATACTACCTACAAGCATTTGCAACAGAAGTTCAATAAAAACAGGCCAAGTCATTTGAAGCAAGGAAAACTTGCGTCCAGCTACAGTAATATAATGATTGAACATAACTTACCTCCACTGTATCTGATAATCGATTCCGACGGCAGCCCCAATATTATTTACATAATCTTCCAATAATTTCTGTGCTCTTTGCTGTGCATTTTTTAAAAGTACAGTGTCTTTTAACGCACTTTCTTTTATGTTTTTTTGTGCCAATTTAAATGCCTCTGTCTGATCCACCGCATTCACATCCGCTGAACCTTTTTCCACTACAAAAGACTTCTCGTTCAATGTCTTTTCATCAACTTTGCATCCTAACACTTCTGCCTGTGGCATTGTAATCGTAACTTTGTCGCCCTTGACCTGAATATCAACCAAAGACGCATCCACTCCAACCGTCACAACACCATCGTATTCAATCCAAAATTTTTTATCTTTTTTCCACCACAAAATTCCTTGTGCATCTTTTTCAGAATATTTTGCCACATTATGATAATAACAATCCATAGTTGCCAATTCACAAATAGACTTCATTTGTGATAATTCTGGTTCTATTGGCTCTTCTTTTTTTCCACAAGCGGAACATAAGAGCATCACAATCATAAGAGAAATTACTCCTATTTTCTTCATCTTATTACCCCTTTCTTAACGAATTTCAATCTGATACTCTGGATCTACTTGTTGTACAAACGGTCTAACAAGGGCTTCCACTATATTCACCGCATTTTGCTTTGCCAAGTCATAAATTGCAGTTTCTTTTTCGCTTTCTTTTGTCACATCTTCTATAGCCGCTTTATACGCCTCTTGAGATACAGTCTCTGTATCTGCTTTTTTATTCTCAAACATATAGTCTAAAGATGCGATATCTACATTAATATCATTGATCTTTATCGGCGGAAGCGTAATCGTAATCTTTTTATTTTTGTCATCTAGATCAATCTTAATTTTCTCAAAATCAAATCCTGCTTTTACTTTCGCCTCATAATATACGTGATAATCCACTTTCTGCTCGTCTTTTTTATTCATAACCTGGGTAATCCCATTATAAACAGCTTCAAACGTGGATAACTCACTTACATTGATAATTCGTTCCAATGTAGATTTCGTAATTACTTCTGATTCCTTTTTGTTGCAAGAACGGGTAAATAATACTGCCCCTGTCACAATAACAACTAGAAGAATTACCAAAAACGCAATTCGTTTCACCGAACGAAACATTCTAATCTGGCTGATCCAACTATTCATTTGATCTTTCATAGAACCTCTCCTTATCCGAAACGTAGGTATATTTTGCAGCTACATTTCTGTCGATTTTGGAAATATTTTATCATAAAATCACGTTTCTTACAATTCTTCTAAAACGCAAAACTGTCTGCAAGAAAAAATACTTGCAGACAGTTTTCCATCTTAATTCTGTTTATAATTTTCATAGGTTGGTTTATAGTGACTTTTTGCTTCATTCCATAATTGATCTGCACAAGGTTTCCATGCATTTGCATACTCCACACACTTGCCGCATAGATGATGTACACTTTCTGGCGACTGCAAATCTGTCGACTTTGCCCCTGTTTCTTCTACCAGTCTCTGTAAAATTTCAGGATTTTCCAGCATCGGACATGGTCTCAAATGATTTTCATTGAATGGTTGATTTTCGTGATAAGCCATAAACAATGGCTGTTTTAAAATTTCAAGAAGACTATGTGTACGAATATTAGCTCCTGAATAATGAATAAATACGCAAGGTTCCGCATCCCCATTTGCATTAATGTGGAAGTAATTTCGTCCTCCTGCTATACATCCTCCAACAAACTCTCCATCATTTTGGAAGTCCATTGTAAACAATCCTTCTCCTTCCTCAACACTTCGAATTTGACGAATTCTGTCTTTCATATATGATCTCTGCTCTGGTGTTGGAAGCAATTCAACAGACGCCTCATTTCCAACTGGCATATAGTGGAAATACATTGCGTATTTACATCCTTTATCTACCATTAATTTTACAAATTCCGGACTACTTACGGACATACAGTTTTTGGAAGTATAACAGATGGATGCACCAAATATTAATCCATTTTCTTTAAGAAGATCCATAGCATGCATAACTTTGCCATATACTCCATCTCCTCGCCTAGAATCGTTGACTTGTGCATCTCCTTCCAAAGAGATTGCAAGTGCAAAGTTTCCAACTCGTTTCATCTCTTGACAAAACGCCTCATCTACCAAAGTACCATTTGTAAAAGCAAGGAATGCACAATCATTGTGCTTTTCGCAAAGTTTAATCAGATCTTTTTTTCTTACAAGCGGTTCTCCTCCTGTAAACATATAGAAATAAACACCTAATTCTTTTCCCTGACAAATTAGATGATCCATTTCTTCCAAAGAAAGATTTAACTTGTTTCCATATTCTGCTGCCCAACACCCTGTACAATGAAGGTTACATGCGCTTGTAGGATCCATAAGAATCAACCAGGGAATATTACACTTATGTTCTTCTCTCATTTCTCTGATCTTTTTTGTTCCATTTAGCATTGCTTCAAACCCAAAATTCAATGCCATTGTCTTTAAAACCTTTGGATCCACTTCATCCAATACCCGGTTAACATATTGATTGATAAATCCTTCTTTGTCCGAAATGAGTTCTTTCATTCTATCGTAATTTATTTTTTCTGGCAAAACATTAACATATTTCTCCATGAAATCGACCATTTTAACCAGTTCTTGTTCTCTTTCCTCTTTATTAATCTTCTTTAGCACTAAATCGATTGCTGTACCTACTGCCATTCTTTCTGCAGTGTGACCAATGCGTTTCATGACAAATCCTCCTTAAATGTATCTTTTGTATCATTTCTAATATCTATTGTATGTACAAAAAAATAAAATAGATATAGATAAACATAGCGCCAATATCTAATTTTTAGACACTGGCGCTACTTTGTCGATATAAAGCTACTATTTAAAACTGTCATTTTCTAATTCTTGCTTTTTCCATTTAACATCTGATCAATCAATCTTGAAGCATCATTTCTTGTGATGGTCGTTGGATCCCACTCCATTCTTCCTTGATTTTCTTCACTAAGCCTCGTAAGCAATTCTATCTGCTTGTGTGTGGCAGGAAGGATCTTTTTCGGCCGATACATCAACATCTGCGGCTTAAAAATCTTTGGATCTTGCTCTTCAAAATAATGAGAAAGGGTTTGATACAATTTTGCAGTTGCAAGTGCATCGCAATATGCTCTATGTGCGGATTTATTTTCTATATTATAGTATTGGCACATACTTTCCAAACTCTTAGATGGGAGGTCTTTGTGCATTTTTCTAGCAATTTTAAGTGTATCTATTCCAAATCTTTCAAAAGACATTCCCTGAGATACCGCATTCATCTTCACAAAACTATAATCAAAAATCACATTGTGCCCAATGAGAATGTCCTCTCCACAAAACACAAGGAACCTTTTAACCACTTCCTGACTACATCTGGAATTGGCTACCATATCATTGGTAATGCCTGTAAGTTCTTCAATTTTGGGAGATATTCTCTCTTTTGGACACGCAAATTCCATAAAGCGATCTTCCACTTTTCCATCTCGAACTTTTAATGCTCCAATTTCGATGATATCATTTTTCGTTGGATCTAATCCTGTTGTTTCTAAATCAAATGCAACGTAGGATTTTAACATATTTTTCTCTTCCTTAACATGAAGCGCAAGAATCATTCTGACGGAATACAATCTCTCCTGTTGCTGCATCCATACTATCTACAATTGCTAGTGATTCTAATTGGTAACCAAGGTTACGAATCATGCGACCACCAGTCTGGAATCCTTTTTCTATTGCAATCCCGATTCCTTCCACAGTAGCACCTGCTGACTGTACAATCTGAATCAATCCTTGCAGTGCACATCCATTTGCAAGAAAGTCATCAATAATAAGCACATGATCCTCTGGTGTAAGAAACTTTTTCGAAACAATTACGTTATTCTTACATTTATGTGTGAAGGATTCTACTTCTGCTACATACATTTCCCCTTCTAGATTAATGCTTCTTGATTTTTTTGCAAATACCACTGGAACATCAAACTGCTGTGCTACAACACATGCAATTCCAATACCTGATGATTCAATTGTAAGAATCTTATTAATGTTCTTCTGTGCAAAACGCTTTTTAAATTCTTTGCCCATTTCCTCAAATAATTTAATATCCATTTGGTGATTTAAAAAACTGTCAACCTTCAGTACATTTCCCTCTTTCACCATACCATCTTTTAAAATTCTCTCT
>JARHYE010000073.1 GCA_029258605.1 Ruminococcus sp. | reverse complement strand
TAAAAAGTGTAAAACCAGATGTGATCTGTATGGTGGACAATTGCTATGGAGAATTTGTAGAGACAAAAGAACCAAGTGACGTTGGAGCGGATATGGTGGTTGGTTCCTTGATCAAAAATCCAGGTGGTGGACTTGCACCAATCGGTGGTTATATTGCAGGAAGGGAAGACTTGATCGAGAATTGTGCATATCGCTTAACATCTCCAGGACTTGGAAAAGAAGTAGGTGCTACACTTGGAGTGTTGCCATCATTCTATCAGGGATTTTTCCTGGCACCAACTGTCGTATGTAGTGCAGTGAAAGGCGCGGTATTTGCAGCGAATATTTATGAAAGATTGGGATATGGCGTTATTCCAACAGGAAGTGAGAGCCGTCACGATATCATACAGGCCGTACAATTTGGAACACCAGAAGGCGTGATTGGATTTTGTCAGGGAATTCAGGCAGCTGCTCCAGTGGACAGTTATGTTACACCAGAACCTTGGCCAATGCCAGGGTATGATAGTGATGTTATCATGGCAGCAGGAGCTTTTGTTCAAGGCTCATCGATCGAATTGAGTGCAGATGGACCAATTAAACCACCATATGCCGTCTATTTCCAAGGTGGACTTACATGGCCACATGCAAAACTTGGTATTTTAAAATCATTGCAAAGACTCATTGACACAAACGTCATCGCAAAAGAGACGTTGACAAACTAATTTAAGCATCAGGAGGCGACGAAATGAATGTTGTAGTAATCGGAGCAGGTGCCTCTGGTTTAATGGCGGCGATTACAGCAGCCAGACAAGGGGTAATGGTTACAATATTAGAGCAAAAAGACCGAATTGGGAAAAAACTATTATCTACAGGAAATGGAAGATGTAATTTTACCAATTTAGCACAGGAACCTCAGTTTTATCGTTCTGAAAACGAAAGTTTTCCATGGAAAATCATAGAGAAATTTTCAGCACAAAAAGTAATCGCCTTCTTTTTGGAACTCGGAATTTATTCCAAAAATCGAAATGGATATATGTATCCCCATTCCGATCAGGCAGCGGCGGTTTTGGACGTTCTTAGAATGGAACTGGAGCGATTGCATGTTCGTGTGCTTACAGAACATAAATGTACCCAGATTGTGCCAGGTAAAAAAGGATTTAAAATTCAAACAAATCAAGGCGTTCTAAAAGCAGATAAGGTCATTCTTTCTGCGGGTTCAAAAGCAGCGCCTGTAACAGGCTCAGATGGAAGTGGATACGACCTTGCCAAAGGACTTGGACATCATCTTGTACCAGTCCTTCCAGCACTGGTGCAGCTTCGTTGCAAAGAGAATTTTTATAAAGCAATTGCAGGAGTTCGTGTCAATGGTACAGTTTCTCTTTATGTTGATAAAGAATGTGTGGCCAAGGATACTGGCGAAATTCAACTTACGAATTACGGAATTTCTGGAATTCCAGTATTTCAAGTGAGTCGTTATGCGGCGCTTGGATTGTATCAGAAGAAAAAGGTGACCGCTCATCTTAATTTTATGCCAGGATTTACGGAGGAACAATTTCATCATTTTCTGATGAACCGCGTGAACACAAGACCGAAAAAAACAGTGGAAGAATTTTTGATCGGTATGTTTCATAAAAAATTATGCAATCTTTTCATTAAATGTGCTTCTATAGATAAGAACAAACATGTAGGTACATGCACAGCTGAAGAGATTCACAGGCTTGAAAATCTGATTCAGCAATTTGAAGTAGAGGTAAAAGAGACCAATTCATTTGAACAGGCACAGGTGTGTGCAGGTGGAATTGACACAACAGAAGTTCAGGAAGAAACTTTGGAATCAAGATATATTCCAGGATTGTATTTTACAGGAGAAATTCTTGACGTAGATGGAATCTGTGGTGGATACAATTTACAATGGGCCTGGTCAAGTGGGTATGTAGCAGCAATGGCTGCAACAGCAAATGGAACGATTAAAGGGAGAACACAATGATAAGAATCAATCAGTTAAAAATGCATCCAGGACATAGTTTTGAAGAATTGCAAGAAAAAGTGAGTCAGTTTCTTCGAATTCAGAAGGAGCAGATTGATCAAATAAAGATTCATAAACAATCCATTGATGCCCGAAAAAAACCAGATGTTTATTTTTCTTATTCCATAGATGTTGTAACAACACAGGAAGAGCGCATAAAGAAAAAATTGAAAAACAAAGTTCAAGTCGTAAAAGAAACAACATATAGACTTCCATCAGTCAATGCAAGTGGCCGAAAAAGCTACAAACGGCCCGTAGTTGTTGGAAGTGGCCCGGCAGGACTTTTTTGCGCCTATCTTCTTGCAAAAGCAGGATGCGCTCCAATTCTTTTTGAGCGTGGTGGAAGTGTAGAAGAACGAACAAAGGATGTGGAGACGTTTTGGAATACTGGAAAATTAAATTTATCTTCGAATGTTCAATTTGGAGAAGGGGGAGCAGGAACGTTTTCAGATGGAAAATTAAATACACTTGTTAAAGATGTTCTAGGAAGAAATCAATTTGTTTTGGAGACGTTTGTGAAATTCGGAGCACCAGAAGCGATTTTGTATGAAAACAAACCTCACATTGGTACAGATATTTTGGTGGATGTAGTTAAAAATATGAGAACTGAAATTATTCGTTTAGGAGGAGAGGTCAGATTTCATAGTCAAATGACAGATTTTAAATGTGAGGAAGTAGATGCTGTTAAGACAATCACGGAAATCACAGTGAATGACAAGGAAAAAATAGAAACAGATCTCCTAGTTCTAGCAATTGGCCACAGTGCAAGAGATACGTTTCAATTGTTGTATGACCACCAATTGAACATGCGGGCCAAACCATTTGCGGTAGGCGTTCGAATTGAACATCCACAAGAGATGATCAATCAATGTCAGTACGGAATGAAAACATTGGAAGACCTTCCAACAGCAGCGTATAAGCTGACAACACAACTGGCAAATGGACGGGGGGCATACACATTTTGTATGTGTCCGGGAGGCTATGTGGTAAATGCCTCATCGGAAGAAAATAGACTTGCTGTCAATGGCATGAGTTATCAAAAGAGAGATGGAAAAAATGCAAACAGTGCTGTGATTGTTACCGTATCGCCAGAAGATTTTGGAGAAGACCATCCGCTTTGTGGGGTAGAATTTCAAAGAACATTGGAAGAAAGAGCTTATCAAGTAGGAGATGGAAAAGTACCAGTACAATGTTTTGGAGATTTCAAAGCGAATCAAGCAACAATTACATTAGGAGAGGTGAAACCTCAGATCAAAGGGGCTTATAAGCTAAGTAATGTAAGAAGTATCTTTCCGGAATTTTTATCCCAGTCCATTGAGGAAGGAATTGTGGCAATGGGAGAGAAAATTCGTGGATTTTCCAGAGAAGATGCGGTTTTATCGGCAGTGGAAAGTCGAACTTCGTCTCCGGTAAAAATTCAAAGAGATGAGGTGCTTGAAAGCAACGTAAAAGGGATTTATCCATGTGGCGAAGGAGCAGGATATGCAGGTGGGATCACCTCTGCGGCCATGGATGGAATGAAAGTTGCAGAAGCAATCCTTTCCAACTGGGCCATAGAGATACACGAAGAGTTCACAAAAAATTAATGTACACAGACCTATACAGCATTTTTGATTTGTGATAATATATTTTGTGTATTGTGGGCTTTGCAGTTGGGAGAGCTATGTCAGATCATACCATAAAGTCGATTCCCAAGGAGGAACGACCATATGAAAAGTGTGAACAGTTTGGGGCGGGTAATTTAACAGATGCAGAATTACTTGCTGTTTTGTTGCGCACAGGAACAAGAGGAGAGTCCGCGTTGCAGCTCTCAAGAAAGCTACTTAACCCTATTTTTGCAAGAGATGGAATCTTAAGCATTCATCATTGGAGTATTGAGCAGCTTATGAAAATCAAAGGAATTGGAAAGGTGAAAGCCATTCAGCTTGTATGTTTATCCGAACTTACAAAGCGCCTTGCAAAGGCGACTGCTCGAAAAGGTTTGGATTTTTCAACGCCTTCTTCTATTGCAGAGTACTATATGGAAGACATGCGACACGAACGTCAAGAAGAGATGAAGCTTCTATTGCTGAATACAAAATCAAGATTGATTGGAGAGACTAATATTTCAAAAGGTACTGTAAATTCGGCAGTCATATCACCACGAGAATTATTTGTAGAAGCACTGCAAAAAAATGCAGTTTCGATTATTTTACTACATAATCATCCAAGTGGGGATCCTACACCAAGTAAAGAAGATATATTGATCACAAGAAGGATTAAAGAAGCAGGGATGCTCATTGGCATTGAACTTTTGGATCATATTGTGATTGGAAATCATTGCTATGTTAGCATGAGAGAACAGCGAATTATGTGAAAGGGCGACCATTCTTATGGGAAATAATACTTATGGTCTTGATTTTGGGACATATGATTTGAAAATTTATGATCAAAAAAAGAATAGTACATGGAAAGTTAAAAATGCGATTGCAGTAAAAGAGAATCAGAGAGTTTACGCGGCAGGAGATGCTGCATATGCGATGCATGAAAAAACTCCAGATTTTATTAAAGTATCATTTCCTATGAAAAGCGGAGTGATTGCCAATTTTGATTTGATGCAAAAACTGATGCAGATTCTTTTTTCACAAGAAGGGCATAAAGTAGGAGCAGGATCATATCTGATCGCGATGTCTCCGGATATGACAGAAGTAGAAAAAAGTGCATTTGTTCAATTGATGGGTTACTCAAAGATGAAAGTTCACTCTGCGAATATAGTGGAGCGCGGAATAGCAGCAGCGATTGGTATGGATGTTTCAATCTTAGATGAAAAAGGATTATTTCTTGTTGATTTGGGAGGAGAAAGCTGCGAGTTTTCCGTGATATCCCAAGGAGGAGTGGTTTTAAATCGTCGACTTAAAACAGGTGGCATTCAAATGGATCTGGCAATTATAAATAAGATCAGACACCAGCAAGACTTTCTTATCGGTCAAGCAACGGCGGAGCATATAAGAAAACATTTCGGACTGTCAAATTCCACGCAGAAAGAAGAGATTATGGTTGCAGGAAGAGATCTTTGTAGTGGACTTCCAAAGATGAAGCAAATCTCTGCAGATACAGTGCGAGATGCGTTGGATGATTTTTTTAAGAATTACATAATTGCGATTGAATCGATGTTAAGGAGGATTCCACCGGATGTTCGACGCCAAGTTGAGCGTACAGGGATTTTTCTGTGTGGTGGGATTGCCAATATGGAAGGCATAGGTTTTTATTTTGAAGAGAAGCTTAAATGTAAGATTGTCATACCAGATCAACCAGAGCTATGTGTTGTAAAAGGATTAAAAGAAATGATCGATAATCCAAAATATAAAAAACTGACCTATTCTATGGCAGATGAAAATTATAGGTGGCTGAGATAATTATGAAGAAGAAAAATCAAAAAATTTCAAAAAATAAATATTGGTTTGCAGGGTTGGCATTCATTTGTATTTTGCTAATGGGATTGTCGATGTTCTATGAGAAGGTACAAGGACCATTGAAAGCTGTTGCAGCAGTGACTGTTATTCCGATGCAACAGGGGATTAGTTATATGGGAACCTTACTTGGAGATGTGAGTGATAGTTTTACTACTCTGCAAGATGTTAAAAAAGAAAATAAACAATTAAAGGAAAAAGTTGAGGCTCTTCAAACGGAAAATAATAACCTTCAACAGGAAAAATATGAGCTAGAGCGTTTAAAAGAATTATTGAAGCTCGATCAAAATTATGCGGATTATGAAAAAACAGCAGCACACGTTATTGGTACAGAATCCGATAACTGGTTTCATATGTTTACCATTGACAAAGGAAGCAACGATGGAATCAAAAAGGATATGAATGTTATCGCTGGAAGTGGGCTTGTTGGGATCGTCACGAAAGTTGGTCCAAACTGGGCAACAGTCCGTTCGATTATTGATGATTCTAGCAATTTGAGTGGAATGTCATTGACAACATCGGATCGATGTATCGTGAGTGGAGACTTAAAACTAATTAACGAAGGAAAACTGAAATTTGATCGAATGGAAAACAATGAAAATGTTGTTCAGGTAGGGGATCAGATTGTAACTTCCCATATAAGTAATAAGTATCTACAAGGAATATTGATTGGATATATCAGCGAGATCAACGTGGATTCTAACAACCTGACACGATCCGGTTATATTACACCAGCAGTAGATTTTAAAAATTTACAGGAAGTGCTTGTGATTATGAAAACAAAACAAGATTTAACAGATGAAAAATAAATAAGAAGAGAAAGGAGAAATAGAACGTGGGGATTAATAAAGGGAAAATAAAAAGATATATATACGTTATACTGGCTATTTTCATTTTTTATTTATTACAGTGTACAGTATTCTCCTTTTTGCAACTGGCAAATATTAGGCCGAATTTGTTATTAATACTTACAGCTACTCTTGGATTTATGAGAGGACAAAAGGAAGGAATGCTAGTTGGATTTTTCTCGGGATTGCTTTTGGATATTCAGTTTGGAAGTTTCCTAGGGTTCTATGCCCTCGTTTATTTGATGATTGGTTATGCAAATGGAATGTTTTATAAACACTTCTATGAAGAAGATTTTAAACTTCCACTAATACTAATATCAGCAAGTGAGTTGATTTATGGCCATATTATATATGTATCGATGTTTCTTCTGCGAAGTGATTTTCGATACCCGTATTACTTGGGACATACGATCATGCAAGAACTTGTCTATACTGTGTTGGTTGCACTGATCATTTATCCAGTATTGTTGTATATGAATCAAAAACTTGAAATCGAAGAGAAAAGGAGTGCAGACAGAAGTGTTTAAAAGGATAAAAGAAAAAATTAGTAATGTATTTCAATCACGGTTGTCTGTTCTAATGTTTGTTTTTTGCTGTATGTTTTTGGTATTGATCGGAAGAGTTTTTTATCTACAGATTATAAAAGGCCAATATTATCTTGACAATTTTAAATTACAGATTTTAAAAACCCAGGATGTACCAGGAACAAGAGGAAACATTTATGATCGCAATGGGGAATTGCTTGCTTACAACGAACTGGCACATTCTATAACAATTGAAGATGATATACCTGCTTCTCTTGAAAAAAACAAGATTTTAAATGAGATTTTAGATGAAGTGCTTTCCATTACAGAGTCTAACGGGGATTCTGTGGTCAGTGATTTTGGAGTGATTTTAAATTCCGCAGATCAATATGAATTTTTAAACCAAAACGAAACGCTGAAATTACGATTTATTGCGGATGTTTATGGATGTAGAGAGATTGGGGAACTGACAGAAAAACAGAAAAATTCAACAGCAGAAGATATCATCAATTATTTATGCACAGATAAAAATTATGGATATGATTTAAATGTAAAAAAATATCCAAAAGATTATATCTTGAAGATGGTCAATATGCGTTACGCAATTAGCTTAAATAGTTATCAAAAATATATCCCGGCAGTACTTGCGAAGGACGTATCAGAAGAAACAGTTGTTGCAATCATGGAAAACAAGGACCATTTGAAGGGAATTGACATTGCAGAAGATTCCGTGCGTCGTTATGCCAATGGTCCAGCTTTTGCCTCTATTTTAGGATATACAGGAACTATTTCACAAGATGAATTTGATTCCTTAGATAAATCCGATAAGAAAAAATATTCGTTGACAGATACCGTTGGGAAAGCCGGTCTTGAAAAGACAATGGAAAGTACGCTCAAAGGGAAAAAAGGTCAAAAAAAATATTATGTCGACAGTGTTGGTAAAGTAACAGAAGTTCTTGATAGTGTTGATTCAGAATCAGGAAATGATGTCTATCTGACAATAGATAAAAAATTGCAAGAACAGACCTACCATATTTTGGAAGAGCACCTTGCAGGCATTATATTAATGAAATTACGAAACGTGATGAATTATGATCCTGCGACTGAGAATGATGCATCAAATATTATTATTCCAGTGGATGATGCCTACAATGCATTTATAGGAAATGAAATTATTGATTATAGACATTTCCAGGCTTCCGATGCCAAACCAGTTGAAAAGACGGTAAATGGTATATTCCAGGAATATAAAAAGAATACGATTCCGGATTTGTTAAAAGAGATTACAAACAAAGATGCAGCGGCACAAAAAAAACTTTCGAATGCAATGAAAGATTATACGTATTATTTGTATAAAGATGTGTTACTAGAAAGTACAGGAATTTTAATCCGCAATAAAATAGATACGGATGATGAGATGTATAAAAAGTGGTATTCAGAAGGAAGCATTAGTTTGAGAGAGTTTTTGGAACATGCAATTTCTAAGAACTGGATTGATACTTCTAAGCTGCAAGATTATATTCCAAAAGGGAAATATCATGATTCTACAGAGATTTTTGATGGAATTGTTGGATTTTTAGAAAATTATCTTGATTCAGATAGTAAATTCGACAAACTTCTCTTTAAACATCTTATAAAATTAGGAAGTGTCACAGGTGGTCAGATTTGTGCTATTTCATACGAACAAGGTGTACTTCCTATGGATGAAGGAGCTTACAATGGACTCGCCAATGGAAGTTTAAGTTCATATGATTGGTTGAGAGAGAAAATAAGGACTTTGCAGATTACACCAGGACAGTTGGCCTTAGAACCATGTACAGGATCAGCGGTCGTAAGTGATCCAAATACAGGGCAGGTGTTGGTATGTGTTTCCTATCCAGGTTATGATAACAATCGCCTGACAAATACAATGGATACCAAATATTACAACCAGCTTGTTACAGGACTTTCTAGACCGTTCTACAACAATGCTACTCAGGAACGTACTGCTCCAGGATCAACATTTAAAATGTTGGTTTCTATCGCAGGACTTTCAGAACATGTCATTGATGGTGGAACACAAATTGTATGTAATGGAGAATATGATAAAGTTACACCAAGTCCAAAATGTTGGGTTTATCCAGGAGCCCATGGATATCAAAATGTAGTTGGTGCACTGGAAGTTTCATGTAACTGTTTCTTTTATGAGGTCGGCTATCAGTTAGGTATGGATAAAGATGGCAAATTTAATAGTGATCTTGGAGTTAAAAAGATTGAAAAATATGCGAAAAAATTCAAGCTGAATGAAAAAAGCGGTTTGGAAATTCCAGAGTCCGATCCTAAGATATCCGATGAATATGCAGTTCTATCTGCGATTGGACAAGGCACAAATAACTATACTGTCAGCCAGTTGGACCGTTATGTTGCAACAATTGCAAACAAAGGAACCATATATAACCTGTCCTTGCTCAATAAAATTACAGATGTAAATGGAAAGGTGATCAAACAGTTCCAACCAGTTGTTGCAGATGTGATCGATGACATAGATCCGAGTACTTGGAACTATGTTCATAGTGGTATGAAGTCAATGGTTGATAGTACAATGCTTTTCAACAACATGGGAATTTCCATGGCAGGAAAAACAGGAACTGCACAGCAAAGTAAAGTACATCCAGATCATGGATTATTTGTTGGATTTGCCCCAGTAGATAATCCGGAAATTTCATTGGCCGTAAGAATTGCAAACGGATATAGCTCAATGTATGCAGCGGAGATTGGAAGAGATATTGTTCGTGCCAAATTTAATTTGTCTGAGGAAAAAGATATTATTAAAGGAGAAGCATCAACGCTAGGAACGGTAATATCTGGAGATTAAAAGCTACATGAATCTAAGAGGACTTACTTGTGAGAAAATTAAGTAGGAGTTTTAGGAGGACGAAAAATGGGAGAAGTTATTGTCATTACATCGGGAAAAGGCGGGGTTGGTAAAACGACTACGACAGCAAACATTGGAATTGGATTGTCGCAGATTGGTAAGAAAGTTATCGTTATTGATACGGATCTTGGCCTTAGAAACTTAGATGTAGTTATGGGACTTGAAAATAGAATTGTGTACAATCTTGTTGATGTAATCGAAGGTAGCTGTAGGCTGAAGCAAGCATTGATAAAGGACAAGCGTTATCCGGAGTTATATTTACTTCCATCAGCACAAACAAAAGATAAAACAGCAGTTTCTCCTGAGCAGATGAGAAAGCTTATTTCAGAATTAAAAGAAGAATTTGATTACATCTTATTAGATTGTCCGGCAGGAATCGAGCAGGGATTTGAAAATGCAGTGGCAGGTGCAGATCGAGGCATTATTGTTACGACACCTGAAGTGTCAGCTATCCGTGATGCAGATCGAATTATCGGATTGCTTGAGGCTCATGGAATTCGTCAAAATGATTTGATCATCAATCGATTGCGTGTGGATATGGTAAAAAGAGGAGATATGATGTCAGTAGAAGATGTCTCTGAGATTTTAGCGGTAAATCTTATTGGAGTAATCCCGGATGACGAACAAGTTGTTATTTCAACAAATCAAGGAGAACCAATTATTGGTACAGAGAGCCTCGCGGGAGAAGCATATACAAAAATTTGTAGAAGAATTTTAGGAGAAGAGATTCCTATTAAAGATTTTACACACGCAGATGGTTTCTTTTCTAGAATTTCTGGTTTATTTAAAAGAAATTAGGGGGAGAAACGCATGAGTGTACAATCTGTTCATGTTGCAAAAGAAAGATTAAAAATCCTGCTTCTTGCGGACAGGATGCACTGTACACCTGAAACGGCAGAAAAATTTACAGAAGATATGTTTTACACGGTATCAAAGTATTTATCTGTTAACCCAGAAAATTTTTACATAAAATTTACGAACGAAGAAATTCAGATTAAAATAACAGGAGAAAAATTTTGAAACTAGATTTTTTAAACTTTCACAATTTGAAAAAACGTTATTATTTAAAAGATTATAAATTTGGTCTGATTGCGCTTGTTACAGTGATTTCTATTATTGGAATCTTTTTTGTGGGAAGCGCCCAGGCTTCCTTACAAGTAAAGCAGCTTGTAGGGGTTGTTTTAGGATTTGTTCTAATGATCGTTGTTTCATTGATTGATTACAAATGGATTATTAATTGGTATTGGATTCTTTATGTTGTTAATATTATATTACTTCTGGCAGTTCATTTTTTTGGTGAAGAATCTCATGGGGCTGTTCGATGGCTTAAAATTGGGTTTATTCAGTTTCAGCCATCGGATTTAACAAAGATTATCACAATATTGTTTTTTGCAGGATTTTTCAAGAAGAAAGAAGAAGAAACGTTGAGCAAAAAAACAATTATTGCAGCAATCGCATTGATTCTTCCATCTTTGTATCTCATATATAAACAACCAAACTTATCAAATACAATCTGTCTTGCAGCCTTGTTTTTTGTGTTACTTTATCTAGGAGGTCTTAGCTATAAGTTTATTGGATCTGTCCTTGCGGTGGTGGTACCTGTATCTATTCTTTTTTTGAGCATTGCAGTTCAACCAAATCAGCCATTTTTATATGAGCATCAGCAAAAACGTATTTTGGCGTGGTTGGAACCGGAAAAATATGCCACAGAAGAAGCCTATCAACAGATCAACTCTGTAAAGGCAATTGGTTCTGGCCAGCTGAAAGGAAAAGGGTATAACAGTAATACTACAACTTCTGTTAAGAATGGAAATTTCATTTCAGAACCACAAACAGACTTCATTTTTGCAATAATTGGAGAAGAATTAGGATTTGTGGGTTGTTGTACAGTCATAATTTTGTTATTATTAATTGTGATAGATTGTATTATGATCGGTAAAAGAGCAAAAGACGCGGCAGGAAAACAAATTTGTGGAGGAGTAGCCGCACTGATTGCGATTCAATCAATGATCAATATTAGTGTGGCGACGCAGGTTTTTCCAAATACAGGAATTTCCCTTCCATTTGTTAGTTATGGACTGACTTCAATTGTATGTTTTTATATAGGAATTGGTTTGGTTTTAAATGTTGGTCTTCAGCCTAAAATATTTCAATAGAGGAGATATAGAGTATGAATATAGGATTAGTGGCACATGATGCCAAAAAAAAATTGATGCAGAATTTTTGTATTGCTTATCGAGGAATTCTTAATAAGCATACGTTGTATGCGACAGAAACAACAGGCACTTTGGTAGAAAGTGTTACAAATTTAAATATTCATAAATATCTTGCTGGACATTTAGGTGGACAACAGCAGATAGGCTCACAGATTGAGCACAATGAAATGGATCTACTTATTTTTTTCAGAGATCCACTGACACCTCGTGTACACGAGCCGAATGTAAATGATATCGTGAAGCTATGTGATATATATAATATACCGATGGCAACAAATATTGCTACTGCAGAAGCTTTGATCATGGCATTAGATAGAGGAGATTTAGACTGGCGTGAGATGTACAAATAATAGGACAGAAAAAAGAGGAACGGTATCGAAACAGGAAGCAAAGAAAAGAAAAGCAGATTATGAAAGAAAAAAAGCTTTAAAACGAAAGAAATTAAAACGGAAAAAGACAATCCGAGTGATAGTTTTAACGATTCTTTATGTAATTTTATTTGCGATGATTTTATTTGCGGCACTCTTTTTGATCAATCGTGGAAAAAAAGAAGTTTTTACCTTTGAGGAGAAGACCTACGACAAACAGGTTATGAAAGCCGAATTGTTTGCTGAAAACCTATGTGTGACAAATGACGATATTTTTCTTGAAGGTTATGAAAGAAATGACAATCTTTATTCTGTAGGCTTGTTTGATATAGAAAATTTAGAAACACTTCATTCAGAAAACATTCATGTGAAGATCTATCCGGCAAGTACAACAAAGCTTATGACAGCATATCTTGCTTTAAAATATGGAAATCTAGATGATATGGTGACAGTACATGTTAATTCTTCTGATTTTCACGTCGATGAGCAGATTTGTGGATTGAACGCAGGAGATACCTTATCGTTGTATGATTTGCTATGTGGATTAATGTTATACTCTGGAAATGATGCAGCGATTGCAATCGCAGAACACATTAGTGGAAGTGTAGATGAGTTTGTAAAATTAATGAATAAAGAAGCGAAGCTTTTAGGAGCATCAAATTCCCATTTTATGAACCCGCATGGACTACATGATGAAGATCATTATGTAACAGCATATGATCTATATTTGATTTTTACAGAGTGTATGAAGAATCCAGATTTTGTAAAAATCATTTCAGAAAAAAATCATGTTGCAACGATTACCGATAAAGATGGAAATGTATATACACCAGGCTGGTATGCGACAAACTATTATGCTACAGGAGAAGCAGAAGCTCCAAAAGGGGTACACGTAATAGGAGGTAAGACAGGAACTACAGACGAAGCAAGATCTTGTGTTATTCTTTACTCCGAAGCAGAAAATGGGAAAAAATTTATATCAGTTGTTATGGGAGCACCAGACAAACAAGTGTTGTATAGTGAAATGACGAAACTTTTAGGTGCAGGTGTTGCAAAATAAGAAATATGAAAAGGGCAGAGAAGTTTTTAACATCCGTTAGAATCTCTGCCCTTTACACATTTGGGGTAAAGAACTATTCGGAAAAGTTGTTTATTTTTGTAAAAAGACTAATTAAATAAAGGCCACACAACCCAATGATTGTGTAGATGACCCTTGATAGCCAACTAAGGTTGCCAAATAAAAAAGCAACGAGGTCAAATTTAAAAATACCAACTAAAAGCCAATTGACTGCCCCAATAATAACAAGTGTAAGAGCAGTGTTATCAAACCATTTCATTTAAGAAACCTCCTTTTTTATATTGCTGGTTTTATTCTTTCCAGGAAAACTGGAAATATACATTTTTTGATGATATAATGAGTTGATTCGTTTAATAGGTTCAGAAAGGATTGAAATTGTGACATCACAGAAAACAAAAGCGATTAGTATAAAGAAATATAAGACAAAACGAGAGATGAACATTGGAATCATTGTTTTTGCAGTTATTTTTGTATATTTGCTTGTTACAATAGCCATGTTTGCTTTTCAAAAGAAAGTTTCTGTTTATGAAGTAAGAGAAGGTAGTATTTTAAGAGACAATTCCTATACAGGTCTTGCAATACGGCGTGAAACAGTAATCCATTCGGAAAAGACGGGGTATGTACATTATTTTCAAAATAATCTCACCAAAATAAAGGTGGGGATTCCATCCTATGCAATTACAGCAAATAAAGTAACTTATGGAAAAAGTAAAGATGTGGAAAGTGGAAAATTATCATCGGATGAACAAAAGAAGCTTGTGAACTGTATTCAAGGTTTTAATGAATCCTTCCATTCACAGAAATTTTCAGATGTTTATACTTTAAAAAATGATATTACAAATGTGCTTTTAAAGTCATCGAACGAAACAAAAACGACAAAAGTTGATTCTTTATTGAAAGAAGCTGGAAAACAGACACAAGTTTTTTCGGCTAAAACAGATGGAATTGTTCTTATGAACGTAGATGGTTATGAAGATTTGACGGTTGATACATTCAAAAAATCTGATTTTGATCGAAGTAACTACAAAAATATTATCCGGAAGGATAATACACATGTGAAAAAAGGAGATCCGATCTGTAAAGTGGTATTGGATAATCGCTGGTCCGTAATCATTCCAATCGATCGAAAGGTATCAAAAGAATTAAAGCAAATGGGCGCAGTAAAGATCCGTTTGGACAAAAATAACACTACCTTATGGGCGAAAGCAGATACATTCAAAAAAGATGGAGAATACTATGCGGTATTAAATTATACTGCTTCTATGATCGAATATGCAGCAAGCCGTTTTTTAAATGTAGAGCTTATTTTTGATGACGAAACAGGATTAAAAATCCCGAAAAGTTCTGTGACACAAATGGATGCATATTTAGTGCCGAAGTCCTACATTACACATGGGGGAAACAATCAGGCAGAGGGAGTTATGATTTTAGATGGAAAAGGAAATCGTAAATTCCAAACATGTAAAATATACAAAGAGACTCCAGACGATATGGTATACATTGGTGTTGATAAGTTGAAATATGGAAGCATAATCGAAAAAGCAGGGGATGGAGAAAAACTGACCCTTTCTTACCCAAGAAAAATAGAAGGGGTATATCAGATAAATCGAGGATATGCAGTGTTTACACAGATTACAACATTATATGAAAGTGATGATTACTGTATTATTGAAGCCAATGATAGTTATGGACTTCGAAACTATGATCATATTGTTCAGGAAGGTGATACAGTATCAGAAGGAGAAATCGTATTTTAAAATAACAAAGAATAGGAGATAGAAATCATGCTGAAAGAACAACTTGCACTTGTGGAACAAAACATACAAAATGCTTGCGAGAAAAGTGGGCGAAAGAACGATGATGTTACACTTATCGCAGTAAGTAAAACCAAACCAGTAGAAATGCTACAAGAAGCGTATGATCTTGGCGTACGAATTTTTGGAGAAAACAAAGTACAGGAGCTTACACAAAAATATGATCTTCTTCCAAAAGATATTCAATGGCATTTTATTGGTCATCTTCAGACGAATAAGGTCAAATATATTGTTGACAAAGTGGCACTTATTCATTCCGTAGATAGTATAAAGCTAGCGGAGACAATAGAAAAAGAAGCAGAAAAAAAAGACTGTATTGCACGAATTCTAGTGGAAGTAAATGTCGCACAAGAAGACAGTAAATTTGGAATGAAAGTGGAAGAGGTTCTTCCGTTTGTTGAAAAAATATCCAAATTTAGCCATATAAAAGTAGAAGGACTTATGACAATTGCTCCTTTCGTAGAAAATCCAGAGGAAAATCGACCGATTTTCTCAAAATTACGTCAATTATCTGTTGACATTAATGACAAAAACATTGATAATGTTAATGTGAGTATTCTTTCTATGGGTATGACCAATGATTACGAGGTTGCAATCGAAGAAGGTGCAACTTTTGTTCGTGTGGGCACAGGTATTTTTGGTCACAGAGACTATAGTAAGAATGCCTAGATTTTTGATAAGAAAGAATCAATAAAGAAATTATATTAAATGAAGCATAAGATAGGAGTGTAAAAAATGGGTGTGTTTGATAAACTTTTAGCCATCAGGAAATTGAACGAGGATGAGTATGACGATGATGATTTATACGATGATGACTACGAAGAGGATGATGACTATGAAGAAAAACCACGTCATTCATTTTTTAGTAGAAAAAATAAAGACGATTATGATGATTTCGATTTACAAGAAGAGAACAAGTTCTCTCCAGCTGCAAGCAGCAAGATAACACCAATGCGTCAGCCTTCACAGAGACGTAACGCAGGAATGGAAGTATGTGTTGTAAAACCAACATCAGTTGCTGATTCAAAAGAAATTACAGAGACACTTCTTGCAGGACGTACTGTTATCTTGAACTTAGAGGGTATGGATCTTGAAATTGCACAGAGAATTATCGATTTTATTTCAGGAGCTGCATTTGCAATTAGTGGTAATCTTCAGAAGATTTCAAATTATATCTTCCTTGTGACACCTACAAACGTAGATATTTCAGGAGATTTACAAGATTTACTTAGTGGATCTTTAGAATCTGCAAATGTTAGAGGTGGATACTAAAAGAAAGCGTTTAGAACGGTATGAAAGAAGAACAGTTACTTGAAAAGCGATTGATAGAGCTGTCTAAGATTGCCTATCATAGAAATATTTTTACATATACTGATTTTTTGAATCTAAACGAGAGGAATATATTGCATACCTTGCCGAAGGATAAGTTGTATTCAAAATATGTTACCTTTGGCGGGTATGACTTAGCAGAGCGTCAGATGGTAGCTTTTTTACCTGATGCTCTTTCTTTGCGTGAAGAAAATTTAAATTTGATTGACTTTCCATATGTAGTTATAAAAATATTGCCATTGCAGGCAAAATTTTCAGATCAACTGACCCACAGAGACTATTTGGGCGCTATCTTAAACTTGGGGATTGACCGATCTAAAATAGGGGATATTCTGATCAAAGAAAAGGAAACGATTGTGTTCATTCATCGCTCTATGAGTGATTTTTTGTGCAATGAATTAACAAGAATAAAGCATACAAGCGTCTATGCGACTGTTTCAGAATGTGAAGAGTTGGATTTCACTCCAAATTTTGAAGAGATTACAGGGACCGTTGCATCGGTTCGACTGGATAGTCTTTTATCCCTTGCATTTTCATCCTCTCGCAGTAAATTAAGCGGTCTTATTGAAGGAGCAAAAGTTTTTGTAAATGGAAAGCTTATGACAACGAATAGTTATCAGGTAAAAGAGGGGGATATTATCTCTGTACGTGGAATGGGAAAATTTAAATTCAATGGTTCCAAATATCGGACCAAGAAAAATAGAGAATTTGTTAGCATAAATAAATACATATAAAGGCTTGAAAAGGATAAATGTCAGATGGAAGATAAGAAAAGTAAAGTTGTAAAAAGTTATCTCTTTGCAATTGTAGGATGCATTTTGCTGACACTGTTTGATCAGTTTACAAAATGGCTTGCGGTTGCAAAATTAAAGGATCAAGATCCTTTTGTTCTTATAAAGGGCGTATTTAAACTTGAGTATTTGGAAAATCGAGGGGCAGCATTTGGAATTATGCAGAACCAGCAACTCTTTTTTGCAGTGACTGCCATACTGATTATTGCAGTAATCTTTTTTATGTATGGCCGTATGCCACAGACAAAGAGATATTATATTCTTAAGATCTGTGCAGTTATGGTGTGTGCAGGGGCAATTGGAAATTTAATTGACAGACTTCGACTGAACTATGTGGTGGATTTTTTCTATTTTGAACTCATCGATTTCCCAGTGTTTAACGTTGCAGACTGTTATGTTGTTCTTGCCTGTATCGGATTCGCTCTTTCCGTACTTTTTTACTACAAAGACGAAGAATTGAAAGCTTTTTCATTAAAGAAAGCAAAAGATGGAAAATAGAACGAGAAAGGAAGTTTTTATGTCTATAGATAATCAGGGCGAAGAACTATATTTTACATCCGAAGAAAGTGGAAAAAGGATTGATAAGTTTCTTTCGGATCAGATGCAAGATTTTTCTCGTTCATTTATTCAAAAGTTGATCAAAGATGGATATGTGAAAAAAGATGGAAAAACGGTTAAGGCAAATTTCAAACCTTCGATCGGAGATGAAATTTCTGTATTTATTCCAACACCGGAAGATCCAGACATTATACCAGAAAATATACCACTTGATATTTTATACGAAGATGAGGATATTTTAATCGTAAATAAGCCAAAAGGGATGGTTGTTCATCCGGCACCAGGACATTATAGCGGAACATTGGTTAATGCAGTGATGTATCATTGTAAAGATCATCTTTCTGGAATTAATGGTGTTTCACGTCCGGGAATTGTCCATAGAATCGACATGGATACGACGGGGTCTCTTGTAATCTGTAAAACAGATCATGCACACCAGTTTCTTGCAGAGAGATTAAAAAGCCATGATATTACACGGAAATATCATGCCATTGTTCATGGAAATATAAGAGAAGAAGAAGGAATTGTAAACGCTCCAATCGGCAGACATCCACAGGATCGAAAAAAAATGAGCACCAAGTCCAGACATGGACGAGAAGCAGTTACACATTATAAAGTGTTAGAAAGATTTGGAAATTACACTTATATTGAATGTGAGTTAGAAACAGGACGCACGCATCAGATTCGTGTACACATGGCAAGCGTTGGTCATCCAATATTGGGAGACGAAGTCTATGGACCGTCCAAATGTCCATTCAAACTGCAAGGCCAGACTTTACATGCAAAAGTGCTTGGATTTATTCATCCATCCACTGGAAAATACGTGGAATTTGATGCTCCACTTCCGGCTTATTTTCAGGAATTATTGCACAAACTTTCCATGTAAAATTTTGTGTTGATTGGGAAATAGGATTGTAAAATGGCACACAATCTTGTATAATACAAGTGTAAGTTCTTTATCTTGTAAATAAGGAGAGTGACCATTATGAAAACAAACACTATAATTACAATTGGAAGACAGTATGGCAGCGCAGGAAGAGAGATTGGTCATCTAGTCGCAGATCAATTAGGAATCAAATTATATGACAAAGAGATGCTTGCAAGAGCGGCGAAAGAAAGCGGAATCTGCGAAGAAATCTTTGAGTCACATGATGAACGACCAACAAATAGCTTTTTATATTCCCTCGTTATGGATACATACTCTATGGGTGGATATACAGGCAATGCATATACAGAGATGCCGATTAATCACAAGGTATTCTTAGCACAGTTCGATGCGATCAAGAAAATAGCAGAAGAAGGTCCATGTATCTTAGTTGGACGTTGTGCAGATTACGCATTAGAATCTTTCGATAATGTAGTGAGTGTATTTATTCATGCAGATTTAGATGCACGTATTCGAAGAATTGCAAGATTGTATGATCTTACAGATGCAAAAGCGAAAGACAGAATTATCAAAACAGATAAAAAACGTGCAAGTTACTATAACTACTATACAAATAAAAAATGGGAAGATGCTTCTAGTTACGAGCTTTGTCTTAATAGCTCTGAGCTTGGTATCCAAGGAACTGCAGAAGCAATCGTAAATTATGTACAGTTAAAAGAAAAACTTGCAGGTGCAGATAAAAGACTTTAAATTGAAGATGTTTATACAAAATGGAGCCGGATTCCTTTGAATCCAGCTCCATTTTTTCTATCGAACGTGTGGAATACGTTCTGGCCAGCCTTTGATATTTCCATTTAAAATTGCATGGAACAT
>JARHYE010000046.1 GCA_029258605.1 Ruminococcus sp. | reverse complement strand
TATCCCATGCTTGTTTTCCCTGATCAAAAACAATTTTTAAATAATTCACATCTTCTGGAAGTTCTCCATTTGGTCTAACAATAATTTTCTCCCAATATCCACCTGTTAATATTGGAAAATCATAGGTGTATTCCAGCGGTTCCCAATTTACACCATCTTTTGATATCTCAAAACTTAATCCTTCTAATTCCTTGTAATAATATACCGTTGCTTCAAAATCTGTCATATGATCTAATTGATATACTATATTTTGTGCAGAGGAAACTGTCCTTCTAGCTCTTGATAAGTCATGGTCAAACGCATTATAAGGGTTGTTTCCTTCCAACATCCAACCATCACTACGAGAAGAAATCCTATCCCAATTATCTAAAGGATCTTGCATTCTCCATTCTTTTACTTCTGGTTCTTCCGTATTCGCAACTCCAGTATAGGTAATCGTTGTATATCCACTAACTGAAATTTCATATTCTCCATTTACAGAAGAAATTGGAGAAACTGTCTGTAAGTCGTAACGATCATTTGTAATATGTGGAGTTAATTGACCACACGTAATTCCTTGTAAATCTAATGTTATTGTTTCATTGTTTTGTCCATCATTTACTGCTACAATTGCAAACTCTCCAGTCTCTGGATTTTTATAAGCTGACAGATAAAGATTTCCATATGGATTTTCATCGATCCCAATTCGAACATATCCTGGTCGAACAAACTTGCTAAAATTTCCAAAGGAGAATAATCTTTTCGCAGCAATATAGCTTCCGTCCTCCTGTAGGCGAATCAAACTTTCATTGTTCGTTTTATAAGAAGCTCCTAACCAGTACAAGAAAGCGTTCGCATTTGATTTCGTCATAAAATCATGCACGTATTTCGCCCAGTTTACACCATCCTTAAATCCTGTATCGCTGTGAAGTGTGTCTGAAACCTCTGTCTCCCATACTCTTTTCCCATTTTGTTGTGCTTGTTCAAATGGAGCCGGAGATCCGTGATAAAAATGTCCTCCTACAATATCCAAAGCTTCCATTGCTTGAGGATTTGCATATACTTCAGACAATCTTTTATCTGTCCATGTTCCTTCTTCTCCAACAATAATATCCGTATCTAATCCTTCCTTTTCGAACGTTGGTTTTAAATTGTTTTCTAAGAAATCTGCAAATTCTTGTCCACTCCAAAGGCAAGACTGCCACATCGCCGCATATTCTGGCTCATTTGCGATAGACACCGCATCAATTGTCACTCCATGATGTTCCTTATATCCTTTTACATAGTTGGCTAAGTACTGAGCATAGTCTTGATAACACTCTTTTTTCAAACGTCCTCCTGAAGTAATTTTACCAGTGGTTTTCATCCAAGCTGGAGGACTCCAAACCGTGCTCATCATTTTTTCTACTCCTCTAGACTTTGCTTCCTTCATTACCCATTGTTCTGGTTCATAAGGCGTAAAATCCCAAGTTTGTGGGTCTGGCTGTATGGTTGGCATATTTAATCCATTTCCAACCTCACTTCGTAAAATAGATGCACCAATTCCATTTTCTTGTGAGAACAACAGATCCATTACTTCATCTCTCTTACCAAACTCATAAATTTGATCTGCATATACATCGCATGCCTGTGATAAACCAAATCCATCAATCGTCTGATATTGGGTATCCCAATCCATGGTTGCATGCGGAAGATCTGCTGCTCTAGTCGAAACACAAGTTCCACACACCATGCTAAGTGTCAACATACCTGTTACAACTTTCATAAGCTTTTTTCTCATCTATTGTCCTCCTTCTTTTTTCCTATTAAAAATCTTTAGATTCCTCGAAACGAGAATTTAAATTGCATCTTTTTCTCTACTGGAACCAAATGTTCTTGATGTGTCCTTGCTCCCCAACTGTCATCTCCTCCAACACCCATCTGTGCTTTTGCCACTCGCACAATTGTGTGATGAATACTAGGAAGCTCATAGGAATGCATTGCTTCTTCCATCTGGTGAGGGGTATATGGTAACGCTGAAAAACACATCGCACCACTTTCTTCCTCTGTCTCAAACAAAAGCCCTCTTCCTTTTCGATCTGTGACTTTTGCGTAACGCACCTCTTCTTTATTTCCACATTCCTGAGGAACGATGTAAGAAGCAAGATTGTCTTCCACACAATTTTGATACAGGCCTAATTTTGCTCCATGTTTGCGATCTGCATACGTTTCTTCTGGTCCTAATCCGTACCACGTAAGATAATGATAATCTGCATTGAGTGTAAATAATACTCCAAATTCTGGCATATCCCCCAATTCTTTTACAAAATCATATGTGAGAGTCGTAACGATCTTTCCATTTCCATGTACACAATATGAGAGCTCACACTCACTTCTCGGATTCGTAGGAAGACAGTACGTAAATGTAATTTTCACTGAATTTTTATCTTCTTCTATCTTGTATGGAATTACAATTGGACGTCCTGATTTCTCATCAATCTTTTTGGCATTGGAATATAAACTAGCAATCTTCCATTGGGCATAACGAGATGGCATTAAGTTCCCGCAATCATTATCCACAGGTGCTCTCCAAAAATTAGGTTTTGGAATTCCTTCTAATAACTCTACATCCCCATATTTATACGATACTAAGCCTCCATTTAACAAAGAGAACAAAGCCTCAAATTGATTCCCTTTGATTCCAATGTTATGATTACTTTTAATCACTCGTAATGGAGAAACCTGTTCTGTTTCCTCTCCTATTACACGATACACATATTGTCCAAATGCAACTTCATGTCCTTGTTTTGCCCAACTTTTGTCACATTTTAAATGAAATGATACTGTAATACAATATTCTCCCGCCTTTGTTTTTCTTTGTACTGGAAGTTTGTATCGTTTGGTTTGAAGAGGCTCTACATCTGTTTCCATGCTCTTTTGTTCCAGTAACTTTCCTTCTCTTTCTAGACGAATTCGACACTCGTATTCGTTTGTGTTGGAAAACAAATGATTATTTTTAATCTCAACTTCTGTTTCTTTCACCTCAAGTTCGATGTTCTGATATAAGAATTTTACTTCTTGCATTTTAGGTGATGGATTTCTATCTTTTCCATATACCAATCCGTTACCACTAAAATTATAATCTGTCGGACGATCTTGAAAGTCTCCCCCGTATGCTTGAAATGGCTCACCGTATCTATTCTTCTTTTCCAAAGACTGATCAATGTAATCCCAAATGAACCCACCTTGATACAATGGTTCTTCCTTTGTCAGATTTGTATATTTATAAAGCGCCCCACAAGAATTTCCCATTGCATGTGCATATTCGCAACAAATAAATGGCTTCTCTCTATTTGTTTTTAGAAATTCTTTGATGGCTTCTACAGAAGGATACATCTGGCTTTCTATATCACTGGTCTCTGGATAACTACGATCAAAATAAATTCCTTCATAGTGTACCAATCTATTTTTGTCTTTTTCCCTAAAATATTGAGAAATATCATAAATGACTTTTCCACCATAAGACTCATTTCCACAAGACCAAATCAGAATACATGGATGATTTTTATCGCGTTGATACATATTTTCCGCCCGATCCAATAAAGTATTTCTCCATAGCTCTTGATCTTTTGGAATCACTTCTTTTTCCCGATTTTTATTTTCTCCAATCATATCCCACGTGCCATGGGTTTCCAAATTCATCTCATCAATCAAGTAAAAACCATATTGATCGCATAAACGATATAAAACAGATCTATTTGGATAATGACTGGTTCGGATTGCATTGATATTGTTTTGTTTCATCACACACAAATCTTTTTCTATCTCTTCTTTTGAAATTGCCCTTCCAGTAATGCTACTAAATTCATGTCTGTTGACCCCTTTAAATACAATTCTTTTTCCATTTAAGTACATAATCGAATCTATGATTTCAAATCTTCGAAAGCCTATTTTTTCTGATATATACTCCTGTATATTTCCTTCTTCGTCATACACTTGTAAACACAACTCGTATAACAACGGATGCTCACTGCTCCATAGCATTGGGTGTTGTACTTCATTTTCCCAGAGAATCTCCTCCTTTCCACCTAATCTTTTTTCTGCAATCAGATTTTCCCCATCACGCAACTGGAAAACCACGGTTCCTGCAGTTGTCATTTTACATTGTACTTTTAAATTTCCACTTGTAAAATCCTGATTAGGAATAGCTGAAATATCTAGATCCTCAACATGAACTTTTGGTACAGTATATAAATACACATCTCGATAAATTCCTGAAAACCGGAAGAAATCCTGATCTTCACACCAACTTCCAGAACACCATTTGAACACTTGAATTGCTAATTTATTCTCTCCATCTTTGATTGCTGAGGTCAACTCAAACTCCGCTGTTGTAAAGGAATCTTCGTGGTATCCTATAAACGTTCCATTTAACCATACTGCTGCCGCACTTTCCACACCTTCCAAAGCCAGATATATGTTCTCATTCTTCATACTCTCTGGAACAGAAAAGTATTTCACATAACTTGCTACAGGATTAAATTCCTGTGGGATCTCTCCTGGTAGTACCTCTTCATGTCCTTCCCACGGATACTGTGTATTCACATATTGCGGAGAATCATATCCTTCCAGCTGTATATGAGCCGGAACTCGAATCATTTTCCATGTTTTACAACAATACGTTTCTTTTTCAAAACCCGGGATACATTCTCCATAATTTTGAGCATAATGGAAATTCCATACTCCATTCAGACTATAGCGAAATGTACTATTCTCCATTTCTAATTCTTCTAAATTTCGATAATATCTATGATCGGAGTGGGCTGGCACACACCCTTCTTTGTAATACATTGGTTTTTTTACATTTTCATAGAAAAATTTTTTCATCGGCTTTTCTCCTTATTTTACTGCACCTGTAATTCCTTCTGCAAAGTTCTTTTGCAATACAAAGAACACAATCGCAGTAGGCACCGTACATAATAATACGGCTAGCATTAACATCCCATAATCTGTTACGTATCCCTCTTTCAAGTTTGCTACCAGCATTGGCATGGTAATGCTGTCTGGCTTTGTCATAATAACCTTTGGCCATAGATAACTATTCCAAGCATTCATAAATGTAATCGTCATTGCTGCAGAATAAGTCGAACGCATTGTTGGCATAAACATCTTGATAAAAATCTGAAATTCAGATAATCCATCCATTCTAGCCGCTTCAATAATTTCTGTCGGAAAAGATCGTGCACTTTGTCGAAAAAGCATAATCAAGAAAGGAGTGGAAATCGTCGGCAAAATAAAACCTAACGTAGTATTTAGGAATCCTACTTTTGCAAACATTTGATAAAGAGGTATGATAATCGCTACAAAAGGAACCATCATGGCTAATAATAAAATATTCATCACATGATCTTTTGCCTTATCATGAAAAATCTCGAATCCATATCCTGCTAAAGAACAGATTAACAGCGATAACACTGTAAGAACTACCGCATATTTAAGAGAATTTAACATTGCTCCTCCAACATTATATTGAGAGGTCAGATTTCGAATGTTTTCTAACAAATATGTTCCAGGTATCAATCTGCCCCTTGTCACATCCACACTTTTATTGGTTGCTGCTGAAAGCATCCAATACAGTGGAAAAACAGATATAAATGAAACAAGACTTAAGACCGTGTATGATATGATTTTTTTCCCTTTACTCACGCTTATCACCTACTTTCATCTGTATAAAGGTTAGAATTACGACTAAAATTAAAATCACGTAAGACATAGCCGCTGCATATCCGAAGTTCGGAACAAATTTAAACGAAGTATTATAAATATAATGGGACATGGTAATGGTTGCATTTGCTGGTCCTCCTCCTGTTAAGTTCACGGACTCATCAAACATCTGCAAAGTTCCATTTGTAGACATAACAAAGGTTAATAAAATCGTAGGTTTCAACAGTGGCACTGTAATTTTCCAAAAAGATTTCCAACCACTTGCACCATCAATTTTCGCTGCTTCATAAACGGAATAATCAATATTTTGAAGTCCCGCTAAAAAGAACACCATATTATATCCCGTCCATCTCCATAACAAAGCTAAAATGATTACAATTCGAGCGCTAACAGGGTGGGCAAGGAATTCGTACCCTTTTTCCAAAATTCCCATATGAATCAATACCGTGTTCACCAATCCATCTGTTGCAAATAAAGCTCGAAAAATCGTTGCATAAGAAACCAAAGATGTGGCGCAAGGTAAAAAAATGGCAGTTCGAAATAAGCCTTTACAACGTAGATTTTTATTATTTAACATGTTTGCTAAAACAAGGGCAAACAATAACATAATTGGTACTTGAACAATCAAATAAATAAAACAATTCACCAAAGATTGTAAAAATACTTTATCCGAAAATATCCTCGTGTAATTATAGAGTCCTCCCCATTTCAACGCTGTTCCTTTGCCTTTTTGAAAAGATAAAAGCAATGTCCGTATCATAGGATAAAAACTCATTACAGTAATTAAGATCACTGCTGGTGTCAGAAAAAACCAACCAGAGAGGCTTTGTTTTTGTCGTATTGATAATTTTTTCTTCACCTGAATTCCTCCTTTTACTATTCCCTAATTATGTATCTAATATATATCTCACGCTTTTATAAAGAAAAACGGAGAATGCAAAAACATTCCCCGTTACCCTTTACAGTCTTTTACTCACCCATTGCAAATTCCACTGTTTCCTGAGCTTTTTTGAGTTCACTGTCTACTTTTTCACCTGCAATTACATTTTGAACGGCTGTTGCCATGGCATCGCGTCCTTCGTAGTAATATACACCGGTATTGTTACTTGGAACCTTTTGTGCAAATTCAGTAATATCTTTGTATATTGGCTGTCCACCAAAAAATGTCTGTGGTTCTGCGTACACCTTGCTATCACCTACAGGAATATATGTTGATAATGCTCCTGATTTCGGTAAAATTGCTTCATAAAACTCTACATTTCCACCAAATGTATTCTTCAAGAAATCAAATGCTAATTCTGTGTTTTTACAATTGCTCGTCACAGTCCAACTACAGCCTCCATTGTTTGAGTAATTTGTAGCACCTTCAATTCCGTTTAATTTTGGCATATTTGTAATTGCCCATTTTCCTGATTGATCTTCTGCACTTTGAATACTTCCAAGAATCCAGCAACCATTTACCGTTCCAGCTACATCTCCACTTGTTAGCGTTCCTACATATTGATCCCAATCATTTACTTCGATCAAGACACCTTCTTTTTTCATCTTAACATAAGTTTCTACTACATTCTTTATAACTTCATTACCAGCAATATCTGGATTTCCATCTTTATCAAATAGCGAAGCGCCTGCAGATTGAATCATCATCATGACAACGTCTACTTCACCAGATAAACAAGATAATAATGGTTTTCCTGTTTTCTCAAGTACAACTTTTCCCTGTTCTATGTATTGATCCCAGGTGATATCTTTAAAATCATCTACTGTGTATCCAGCTTCTTCTAAAACATCTGCTCGATATGCTGCGACAACTGCTCCATTGTCAAAAGGTACACCATAATGTTTTCCATCTATCACTGAATACGCTGTTTTTGCCTTTGTAAAGTCATCAAAATTAATTCCCGAGTCTTCTACATCTAAAAATAAATCTGGATAACTCAATGCATTTTTTTGAAATGCATTGTCTTGCATAAGAAGGATGTCCGGCAATGACTCCGTATCACCTGATGTAGCAGCTGCTATGACCTTCGTTTGTACATCAGGCCAAGGTGTTTCTACAATGTTTAATTTAAAATCCGGGTGATCTTTCTGATAGAACTTTTCTGCTTCTTTTGCTGCATATATGTTAAATGCTGGATCCCAGCACCACACAGTAAGCTCTTCTCCCGATTCTTTTTGTTCCGATGCTGCTTTTTTTGTATCCTCTTTTCCCGTTTCCCCATTTTTTCCACATGCGATCAGTGGAACTACCATAGATACAGCAAGCACCATGGCAAGCAACTTTTTCTTTCTCATACTAAAACTCCTTCCCTCCATTGTATTTACGAGCAATGAACTTTTCTTTATGTACTTATTATACAGTAGTTTTATCGCTCATTTGTTGGTATATTCAAACAAAAACTTTGCAAATTCCATTCTTTTTTTATTCATTTTACCTACCACCCAGCTTCTACGTGCAGATTACATCTCAAAAGTTGCTGTTCAAAATTCTCTGGACTTTTCCTCCAACTACATGGACTGTTTCCCATTACCTTTTTAAAATTTCGATTAAATGTAGAAACTGTAGGAAATCCACATCTTGCTGCTATATCAGCAATGGAATCATCTGTTTTCTTTAGTTGTTCACAAGATTCTTTTACTCGCACCAGATTAATATATTCCAAAATTCCCATCTTCATATGTAGCGTAAACAAACGTCGCAAATGATTTTCGCTAATGCTACAATACTTAGCAATGTTTTCTATATGAAGTGGTTCTTTATAATGTTGTGTAATATATGCCATTGCTTTTGCGACGATATCATAAGCCATCCCCTCTGTGTAATATTGATCTTCCAATGTTACCAATCTTTCCTGCTTATCATTCATTCTTGCAATTTTCACAAGAATCGCTGCCAATAGACCTTCTGCCTCTTCTTGGTAAAACACTTCCTTTTTTCTCATAACTTCCATCAGTTCTTGAATATTTGCTCCAAGGTCTGTAAACTCCGTCTCTGAAAAAAAGCATACCCCACTATTGATACACTCCTTTAATTTTTCACATTTTTTATGTCTAGAAAATTCGCCGAACATTTTCTGCAAAATGCCCTCTTCATCAATAAATAAATATTCCCAATGACTCTTTGTATTTGGAATGCTATTCGTTGTATGTGGATATTTTTTGGGAATGATTGTAAAATCACCTTTTTGATAATCAAAAATTTGCTCTCCAAAAATCATCTGACCACTTCCTTCCACACAATGTCCGATTTCTAGATAATTATGAAAATGCAAGTAATCAATTCCTTTCCCATATTCTCGAATCCAGCCTTCCCCTAAAAGAGCAAATACATATGTTCCTGGCACCATCTGATAATACCGATATTCCATTTTGGGTCTTTTCTTTTTCCCCATGACTTTTCTCCTTCTATCATGTTTATTTATTGCTCACTTCTTATACTCTTGTTTTACCTTATCACACCTATATACTTTTTGCTATATTCATGTTGTTTGTTTTGCACAATATTTTATGTTCCAAAAAATAAAATATTCCATATTTTAGCTATAAAAAACCTTGCGTAGCAGAAAGTCATCTTCTTTCTACGCAAGGTAATCATACTTTTGCAATATACTCTTTACGATCCATTAAAAATAAAATAATCGAACAAACCCTAATTCATTGTATAGGAAAAATCTTTCTCAATGTTAATGATAATGTATTTATTATAATTCTATAACTCCATCAAATTGCTCTAAATATGCAGAATCCCAGTTGTGCGTAATTACTATAATCGTTTTATTTGATATATTAAAAATTAACTTTTCAATTTCCGCCGATGTTTTTGGATCTAAGCCAGTGGTTGGTTCATCAAATATAATAATGGACGCTGATGAAGATAATGCTCTGGCAACAGAAATTCTAGTTCGTTCTCCACCCGATAAAGTTTTTCCACAATCTCCTCCTGCCTGAGCAAATAATATATTTTCTGACAATTCAGCTTGTATGCCACATTTTCTTACTTTATCACTTGATACGAAAAATCCAATATTGTCCAATACTGTTCCTTCAAATAAATATGTACTTTGAGGAACATAAAGCATATTGCAATACAATTCATCCATAGACAACTCTTGTATATCAACTCCTCCAATTACAATATTTCCTTTTTTTATATCTGCTCCCATCATTAGGACCCGTGCAAATGTGCTTTTTCCACAACCGGATCTTCCGATAACAGCGTATTTTTTTCCTTGTTGTAAGCGACAACAAACATCCTTCAATACGTCTTTTGATTTATAACCCGCGGTTACATGATTAAAACAAATATCACCATTATGAAAATTTTTTTCTCCATAAATGATAGGTTCAGAAATTAAATGAATAAACTTTTTTCGGATTCCACTCGTTGACAATATAGAAACAATACAATTAATAACTGTATTTAATGGTGTAAAAATATAATTCAGTAATTGGGTAGATGTTGTTAATCCACCAAACCGAATTTCTCCAGATGCTACAAAATAAGCAGCCATTGCCATATATATAATAGATGCAATCATATTTACTGTTGTAGCTCCATAAGAAGCCACTACATTGCAGACGTCACGCTTACAACGCTTTTTTTCTAAATTAATATCTTCTTTCATCAATCGAGATATAAATAATTTCTGCTTTGCAAAAAATAAAATCGTATCAAATCCATCGATAAATTCTTTCATTTTTTGTAC
>JARHYE010000055.1 GCA_029258605.1 Ruminococcus sp. | reverse complement strand
CTTTTACTCCATCTTTTTCTGCACTCTTTGCCCATTCAAAGAATACATCCGGTTCTCTGTGTGCAGAAATAATCGTCATCTCATATTCTATACCAAATTTTTCCAGTATAGCTGCTGCCTTACTCATCACTTTAAGGTCTGAGTCACTTCCCATTACAATTCTTACTTTTGGCATATTATACCGCCTTTCTTATTGGATTGTCAGTCGTGATCGAATGGTTCATTGAGCACTTTTGTACCCTCTAAAACAAACCTTCCATCTCTTAACAGTATAAGCTTATTCCCCTGTTTTGTCACTACACTTATTTCTTCTAACTCTTCATAAGGTATGGTTATATCTGTGTGACATTGCAGGTAAGCTTTGGCGATATCTTCCTTTCGTAAAATCGAAACAGAGTTGTCTTTTGCTACGATTTCTTTGCCATTTGGATTATAAACTTTTACATCCTCACTCCAGCTGTAGCAGGTGTCTCCAACTGCAAAATGAGGCCCCATTTTTTCTGCAATAAGAATTGGCATTTTATCTTCGATTTCATATTTTTTTGCAACTACATACGCAGTGGTATTTGTTCCGATGGCAAATTCTCCCAATGGAAGTGTTGGGTGATTGAATAAAATATTATCCGAAATATATTTTTTTCCCTCTTCTTCTGTGTCAAAATTGGTACAACTATAATCCTTGATCATTCCATTTTCAAAGGTGATTTTTAGATTTTCGTATTGTAAGCCATCTAGATATACTTTTGACACATGTAATACTCCATTTGTTCCTTCTAAAACCGGACTGGTAAACACTTCTCCCACCGGAATATTCACATCTGCCACACAATTTTCAAAAATCGTTTCTTTTTGTGGATCGTTCAAATGGAAAAGTTTTACTTTTATATCTGTTTGGTTGTCCCCTTTTCCAACAACTTGCACATACTCTCCTTGATCAAGAGCATCGATCAAAGTTTGCTGAACCTTCTCATACACCTTCGCATCCAGTGTATTAATCTTGATAACCTCATCAAAAATTTCTGTGTATTTTTCTCCAATTTCAGGAACTGGATATGCAATAATTGTGAAACTACGTTCTTCCCCTTTGATATACTCGTTGACCAACTGGCTGGATCTGCTATCAAAAGAAAGCGAAAGTTCTTTCATGCTATCTGTATACGTATAAGCCGCCGGGTTTGTTTCCGGTGAAAACGGAAGTTCTCCAAACACTTCAATAAGCGCTGGTCCTGCAAATTTTGCAGCCATGTCCTTATTTTTCTCATATACGTTTTTCATCACTTCTAACTTACGCTCAATGTAGTTTTTATCCATAAACAAAGCCTGATCCGAACGGTGATCATACTCATACTGTTTATTTGGAGTACCTCCAAAATACCCAATTTTTATATGCTCTTTTTTCGTGATCACACTAGAAGCAGCTCTATAAATTGTAGGCTTTAACCCCATTTTTTCAAAGTTTTGGATTGCAAGACGTACAACTTTTTCAAATCCAAGACTATATCTTATATTTACAACGGATTTTTTTGACAAATCTTTTCCTGTATTCACAAATCCAATTCGAAAACCTTCCGTGTAAACATCGGCCATCTTTTGGAGTGTTTCACTAGGAAGACTTCTTAAATGTCTGGCCGTTCCAAGTTCATTTTCTGTAATATACTCTCCAAATCGATAGAGATACTGATCGTTATCTAAATCCGCATTCATAATAAGATCTGTTGCAAATGACGCTTCTGGCAAAATCTGTTCTTCTACACGATCTGCAAGAAAAACATCACAATAATCACTTGCATACCAGTAAATAATCTGCCTAAGTTCCTGCTCATTTGGAATATTTTCCTCTTCAAAACAGTTATACACTTCAATAAATAATTCCCCTAGAATGGTTAGATAATCCATCCGATTCTCAAATGCATAGGCAATGGCACTTCTCATCTCTGCATACAAAAAACTAAGAATCTTCCCTATCTCTTCTCCTAGTGTACTTTGTGCATACATAGGATTCGCATAACTACGCTCATACTGTGCCCCCACAATATCATGATACAGTTCGCTATTGATTCTTTGCATCTCATTTAGACTCATGTTATCCCATTTGCCTGTTTCTATCTGGGTTCTTATTTCTTCTACCATTTCCAAAAAAGACGCAACTTGTTGAAAATAAGACCGATATTTTTTGTCTACCGTCTCTTCCCCTGTTATGTTTCTAATTCGATCAAACGTCAATTCATGCCGTTCTTTATAATACTCATTTTGTTGTTTTATTTGTTCTCTTATCATCATCTATCGAAAACCTCCTGCAAATATAAATATCAAAAGTAACAGAAGTAGAATATTTAAAATCATTCCAATCCAGCACGTCCTGTATTTTTTTTCTCGCTCCCGTCTTCCCTTCACCGAAGCATGCAACCCATACAATACAGTTACAACGGCTGCCAAACCAAGCCCCCCTACGATGCTTGGCGTCTTTCCTCTTAGGAAAAATGCAGTTAGAATGGACGCTAAAATCATACCAAAAGAAATTCCAGCCAAAACGCAAGAGTACACTCCCATACGGGAATGTTTCAGTTTGGTATGCCCATATTTTCTAGAATTCATTTTTTTGTCCATTTTTGTATTATTTTTTCCCATATGTCTGGTATCTTCTCCTTATGTTGTTAAAAACTAAAAATACAATTCCACCTAGTAGTCCACCAATTGTATTTAATACTAGGTCATCTACATCAAAACTTCCTACCTTTGTAACAAACTGAAATATTTCTACACATAGACTAAGCCCCATGCTCAAATAAAAGGATCTCCACATTCTCCTTACAGAACTTGCCAATGAAGTAAAAAAACCAAAAGGAAGAAAAATCAAAATATTTCCCGCTAAATTAGTGAATACCGCGAAGATTCCTAGTTCTTCCCGGTATTCCCAAAATCTTCTGATCTCTTTAAACAAAATAATATTATAGTGATAATCTTCCATTTTTCCAATACGACCATAGCAGTCTGAAAATATCAGAAAATATAAAAGAAAGAAAATGTAGATCACGAACATAACTTTTCCAAAAATTCGAATCTTTTTTTTGCTTTTCTGATTCAAGATTAACTCCCCTATACTTTATTTTAAAAGATTAGTCCGTTTTTATTTTTCAAAAGACGTGCTCCATTTATAATGGCTAAAATTCCTGTCACAACTCCTGCCACAACCATAACAATTCCAAGTGCGATACTTCCTGCACCTGCGCTTCTCATTGTTTTATATGCTTTTTCCATACAATAGTCTCCTTCATCAGGCTTACCTTCAAAATTTACTTGTTATTTCGCACCGTATTGTTCATAGTATGCATCAATGGATGCTTTTAATGTGTCATCAATGACAATTTCTCCATTGCATGGTTTGTTATACAAGTGTTCTGTTACTTCTTCCATAGAAACAATGGCTGCTGTATCAAAACCATATAATTCCTTGATCTCATCAAGGGCACATTTTTCTCCACCTTTTCCTACTTCCATACGGTTTAAGGAAACCATAAGTCCTTTTACTTCCACATCTGCCTGTGCTTTGATAATCGGGAATGTTTCTTCAATTGATTTTCCAGATGTTGTAACATCTTCGATAATCACAACTCTGTCTCCGTCTTTTAATTTGCTTCCAAGAAGAATTCCAGTATCCCCATGATCTTTAACTTCTTTTCGGTTAGAACAATAACGGATTTCTTTTCCATACAATTCACTAATTGCCATTGTAGTAGCTACAGTAAGTGGAATTCCTTTGTATGCTGGTCCAAACAATACATCAAAATCAAGGCCATAGTTATCGTGAATTGCTTTTGCATAGTATTCTCCTAACTTACGAAGCTGTGCTCCTGTTACGTAAGCTCCTGCATTCATAAAAAACGGAGATTTTCTTCCACTTTTCAATGTAAATTCTCCAAATTTCAAAACCTTACTTTCTACCATAAATTCGATAAACTCTTGTTTATATGCTTCCACGTCTTTGTCCTCCTTATTTTACAATTCCTACCATATCGGAAAGATTTTCAAAATGATATTGTTCCATATACTTCTCAATGCCTTCTACAACCTCTATTGTTGTTGTTGGATGAAAGAAATTGGCTGTTCCAATAGATACTGCAGATGCACCAGCAAGAATAAACTCAATAGCATCTTCTGCAGATGAAATTCCACCCATCCCAATAATTGGCACGTTTACCGCATTGGCTACCTGGTAAACCATACGCACTGCAATTGGTTTGACTGCCGGGCCTGACATGCCACCTGTCTTGTTGGCAAGTGCAAACGCTTGTCTGTGGATGTCAATTTTCATTCCTGTCAGCGTATTGATCAAAGACAGTACATCTGCCCCACCTGCTTCTGCTGCCTTTGCTGTCTCTGTAATGTCTGTAACATTTGGACTTAATTTCATAATAATTGGCTGCTTTGCATGTTTTTTTACTTCTTTTGTAATGGCTTCTACTGCCTTTGGATTTTGTCCAAAAGCAATTCCACCTTCTTTTACATTCGGACAAGAAATATTGATTTCCAAAAGATCTACTGGTTCATCCGCCAGTCGTTCTACAACTTCTAAATATTCTTCTGTAGAGTGCCCACATACATTCACAATGATTTTTGTGTCATATTTTTTTAAAAATGGGATATCTCTTTCACAAAACACATCAATTCCTGGATTTTGAAGTCCAATAGCATTTAACATTCCACTGCTTGTTTCTGCAATTCTTGGCGTTGGATTTCCAGGCCATGGAACATTGGCAACCCCTTTTGTTACAACTGCTCCAAGACGATTCAAATCTACAAACTCACTATATTCCTGACCAGACCCAAAAGTGCCAGATGCTGTCATGACCGGATTTTTTAATTCTACACCGGCAAGATTCACTGTTGTATTCATTAAATCTCCACCTCCGTTGATAAAAATACAGGTCCGTCTTTGCAGACTCTTTTATTATGTACATGGCTATGGTCGTCAATCTGTCTGCTCTTAACAACGCAGCCCAGACATGCCCCTACTCCACAGGCCATTCTCTCTTCCAAAGATACATAGCATACTATTTTGTTTTCCTCTGCGTATTTTGAAATTGCACGAAGCATAGGTGTTGGTCCACAAGCATAGATGATATCTGCCTCTAACTGATTTTCTCGAATTGCATCCATGACATTTCCTTTTGTCCCTACACTTCCATCTTCTGTTGCAACATAAAATTCTCCGACCTCTTCAAACTGTTCTGTTAGAAACAGATCTGCGTTTCGGTATCCCATGACCATGACTTTTTCGCCCTCTAACTGCTTGGCAAGTTCTAACATTGGTGGAACTCCAATTCCTCCACCAATCAACATTGCCTTCTTGCCTTTTGCAGGTTCCATAGGAAATCCATTTCCAAGTGGTCCTAAAATATCAATCTCATCTCCAGAACTTGTTTTCGAAAATTGTTGCGTTCCTGTCTTCTCCCCAGTCACACGGTAAACAATACGAACTGCTTGTTTGTCTTTATCAATTTCGCAAAGGCTGATTGGACGTGGAAGAAGTTTACTTCCATCTTTTGTATACACAGATATAAATTGTCCTGGCACTGCCATGCTTGCCACTTGCTCTGATGTAATCCACATACTGTAGATATTTTCTGCGATACATTCTTGAGAAAGTACCTTCGCAGTTTCTTTTTGTCTTTGAGCCATTTTTATTTTCTCCTTTTGTTATGCCTAACTATCTATTTTCAAGTGCTCCTCTAATATCAGCAATCATGTCTTCTACTGCTGCTCTAGAAGCATCTCCAAAGTTTTCTGGTCCAAATTTTGCATATGCTTCTTGTTTGTATGCTGCAATAATTCCTCTTGATGAATTTACGATCGCACCAAGTCCATCTTCATTGAAGAAATGTACCAAATCTTTTCCTTTTCCACCTTGAGCTCCATAACCTGGAACGAGAATAAATGCTTTTGGCATTACTTTTCTTAATGCTTTTCCCATTTCTGGATAAGTTGCACCTACAACAGCTCCGATGTAACTATATTCATCACCCATGCAATCTTCGCCCCATTTTGCAACTTTCTCACCTACAAGTTCATAAAGTGGTTTTCCATCAATTAACTGATCCTGGAATTCACCACTAGATGGGTTTGAAGTCTTCACAAGAATAAATAACCCTTTCTTTTCTTCTTTACATACATCGATGAACGGATTTACACCATCTGATCCAAGGTATGGATTCACTGTTACAAAATCTTCATCAAACGGTGCGTATTCTCTGCTTCCAACTTTCACTTTTCCAAGATGTCCAACGGCATATGCTGCAGATGTTGACCCAATGTCTCCTCTTTTAATATCTCCAATAACTACTAAGCCTTTTTCTTTGCAATAATCCACTGTCTTCTTGAACACAAGAAGTCCTGGTACTCCAAATTGTTCGTACATTGCAACCTGTGGTTTTACAGCAGGAATCAGATCATAGGTCTTGTCAACGATTTCTTTATTGAACTGCCAAATTGCCTCTGCTGCTCCTTCTAACGTTTCCCCAAATTTCTCATATGCTGCTGCTTTGATATGTTCTGGAATAAACTCAAGCTTTGGATCTAATCCCACTACAATTGGTGCACCTGTTCTTTTAATATTTTCTACTAACTTGTTAATCATGTTAAAATCCTCCTCTTTTCGCAAAAATCAGCCCCTTTTTCTTTTAGTCGTTTGAAAAAGGGTCTGACTTTATTTACCTTATTTCTCGTATACTATTTTTCCATCTACAATCGTATAGATTACTTCCCCTTTCACTGGATATCCATCAAATGGGGTGTTTTTTCCTTTTGAATAAAAGGTATTAACATCTATGTTGTATTCTTTTCTTGGATCAAAAATTACCACATCTGCAATTTTTCCTTCAGAAATTGAGCCTTTGTCTTGTAATCCAAGTATTTTTGCAGGATTATAGCTCATTTTTTCTGCCATCTGCATCATAGTGATCACGCCTTTTTCTACCAACTCTGTATAAGTAAGGCAAGCAGATGTTTCCAATCCAACAATTCCAAATGCAGATTTTTCCATTGGTACATCTTTTTCTTCTACCGCGTGTGGTGCATGATCTGTGGAAATCACATCCATGACATTTTCTTTTAATCCTATTCTTAGGGCTTCCACATCTTCTTTGGAACGAAGCGGTGGATTCATTTTAAATTTACCATTGTTATCTGTTATATCATCTTCGGATAAAATAAAGTGATGTGGACACACCTCTCCTGTTACCTTAAGACCTTCTTCTTTTGCAAGTCTTATCATCTCCACACTATCCTTTGTAGAACAGTGACATAAATGCAGACGTACGCCCGTTTCTTTTGCAAGAAGAATATCTCTTGCTGTAATCACATCTTCCACAGAATTGGTGATTCCTTTCACACCAAGTGCCTGTGCTTTTGCTCCTGCATTCATCACACCGCCCTCTACCATCGTAATATCTTCACAATGGGCAAATACGGAAATGCCACTTTCTTTTGCAAGTTTCATTCCTTTTCGGTATAAAGATGCATTCATAACAGATTTTCCATCTTCACTGATGGCGTGGCAACCAGCTTCTGCCATTCCCTGAATATCTGCCAATTCTTTTCCAGCCTGTCCTTTGGTAACTGCACCCACCTGAATAACATGGACCAAAGATTCCTCACTTGCTCTTCTATGAACACTTTCCACCATTTCTTTTGTATCAATAACTGGTCTTGTATTTGGCATTGCACACATCGTAGTCACCCCACCATGAGCCGCTGCCTGTCCACCGGTTGTAAGTGTTTCTTTATGGGTAAGTCCCGGATCTCTTAAGTGTACATGCAGATCTATAAACCCTGGCATTACATAGCATCCTGACGCCTGAATTTGCTGGTCTGCTGAATCGGATATGTCTTTTGCAACTTTTACAATACGATCATTTTCAATCAGCACATCACATTGTCCATCCAGTCCTGTCAGAGGGTCTACAACATGCCCGTCTTTAATCAGAATTTTCATGTTTTATATCCTTCCTTTAAAGATTTACATATATATTCATAATAACACAACTTCCCCATGTAATACAATGGAATATTACACATGAAACTTCTTATCCATTTCTTCTTTGAACTCTGTCCCTTTAAAAATGATAAGTCCAGCAAGAAATAGCAAATGCACAACGATACATAAGTTACTTAAAAGTGTCCACTTTACAATCCTTGTAAGTACCAGTAACACCGGAACAAGCATTCCAAATCCACACTCCATAACAAAATAACTCATATACTCTCTTGCTGTATCTTTTCTAACCCTAGAAACAAGAAACATAAAGAGCAGAACACTCATACTTAATGCTGGAATCACAAAATTCACCGACCAACGGTACCATCCTGTCCAAACATCCCACAAGACACTTCCTGCTGACAATAGCAACAACTGCCACATGGCATTTTTTAAAAGGTTATGCCGTTTTTTATATGCCATTCCTGTGGTCAGCCAAGTACTTAACACGCCTCCTGCCACAAACAAAGACCACTTTGTTGCTGGATGAAAACTCACCTCCACAGCCATTGCACATACTCCGATCACAAAACATAAGAACGAGTACAAGCGAAAAAGCTTT
>JARHYE010000022.1 GCA_029258605.1 Ruminococcus sp. | reverse complement strand
CTTGTAACTTTTCTTTCAGCGATTCTGACACAACAAAATAGTCAATCCGCCACCCTGCATTTTTTTCTCTTGCCCGGAAGCGATAAGACCACCAAGAATAAACATCCTTCGTATCTGGATAAAAATACCGATATGTGTCTATAAATCCTGCCTCTAAAAGCTCTGTAAATTTTTCTCTCTCTTCATCCGTAAACCCAGCATTTTTTCGATTTGTTTTTGGATTTTTTAGGTCAATCTCTTTATGAGCGACATTCAGATCCCCTGTGACAATCACTGGTTTGTCTTGATCCAGTTTCTTTAAATATTCTCTAAAATCATCTTCCCACTTCATTCGATAAGAAAGTCTTGCAAGTTCTGACTGAGAGTTTGGTGTATAAACTGTAACAAAATAAAAATCCTCAAATTCTAAGGTGATCACACGTCCCTCTTGATCATGCTCCTCAATTCCAATTCCATATGTGACGTTCAATGGTGTTTTTTTCGTAAAAACAGCCGTTCCCGAATATCCTTTTTTCACTGCGTAATTAAAATATTGCTCATACCCAGGTAATTCAAGTGCTAGCTGTCCTTCTTGCATTTTTGTTTCCTGTACACAAAAAATATCTGCATCTTGCTGTGCAAACACGTCTAAGAATCCTTTTTGCACACAGGCGCGCAGGCCATTAACATTCCATGATATTAATTTCATACTTTTTCTCCTATTTCTTCTCTAATAATAGACTTCTTTCAAAAACAATCCCTGTGCTGGTGCACAAAAACCTGCTTCCGTCCGTTGCTTTGACTCTAAAATTTCTTTCACATCATCTGGGCATTTCTTTTTTCCCCCAACTTCAAGAAGTGTTCCCGTCAAAATTCGAACCATATGATACAAAAATCCACTTCCAACATAAGTGATTTTAATGGTATCTTGTATCTTTTCTATCTCCACTTTATAAATCGTCCGTATGGTAGACTTATTTTCTTTTAAATCAGTAAAGGACGCAAAATCGTATCGCCCGATCAAATAGGATGCAGCCTGCTTCATGGCACAAACATCTAATTCATACGGATAAGAATATCTATATTTTCTTGTAAATACTCCTTGCTTTTGCCTTGTATCAATATAATACTCATAGCATTTTGCTTTTGCACTCAGTCGTGCATGAAATCCTTTGTTAGCCAACACAACTTCTGTGATTTTGATTGCTTCTGGAAGGCTTTGATTCATTCGGTTTAAAAACGCCCTTGTATCGAAAGAAGCAGACACTACCATACTGGCTGTCTGCCCCTTTGCATGCACTCCCGCATCTGTACGCCCAGATCCGTTAATTTCCACTTTTTCCTGCAAGAGATCACTTGCAACTTCCTCTAAGATTCCCTGAATCGTACAATCTGTATTTCCTTGGCGCTGCCAACCATTAAAATACCCGCCATCATACATCATTGTAAGTTTATAAGTTTTCATAGTCTCTCCCCTTGACTACTGCAAAAACTTCTTAAGTTCTGACATAAATGTATTCACATCTTTAAATTCACGGTAGACAGATGCAAATCGTACATAGGCCACAGGATCAAGGGTGCGAAGCTTGTCCATTACAATCTCTCCAATTTTACTACTTTCAATCTCCCTTTCTTCCAAGTTAAAAATTTCAAGTTCTACGTCATCGATTGTTTTTTGAATGTCAGATGCCGATACTGGTCTTTTATAGCAGGCACTTAAAACGCCATGCTCGATCTTAGCACGATCATATTGCTCTCTATTATTGTCTTTTTTTATCACAATGAGCGGAATCGTCTCCACTTTTTCGTAGGTAGTAAACCGCTTACCACACACATCACAGGCACGTCTTCTACGTATACAACTTTTATCTTCTGCCGGTCTTGAATCAATTACTTTTGTGTCCGGATTTCCACAATATGGGCATTTCATGATGTACTCCGCCTTTCTTCTTTTTCTTTTTTTATTATACACAACTCTTATATTTTTTGCAAAAATTTTTCTTCACAGATTTCAACCAAAACAATATCTGGTCCAATCTTTTTTATACATCTCCACGGAATCACATATTCACTATCTGTCCCTAAAAAACCACAAACTCTTCCCGGACCTGGAACAATAATTGCCTGCACACACCCATCACAGACATTTAATACAAGATCTACAATACACCCCAATTTCTTGCAGTTACAGATATTGATTACTTCTTTTTCTTTCAATTCACATAACCGAATATCACTCATGATCTTACTCCTTCCCTACAATCTGGTCCTTATTTACTATATGTTTTCCTCTATAAAAAGGTACCTCTTCCTCTTCGGGAAAAAATAGGATATAATATGATAAGTTGGAGGTGAAATCAAAATGAAAGAAACAATTTTATTATTTAATATTCCAGAAAAAGAGAAACGCCTAAAACTGGAAATGGCATTATTCCCTTTACATGTAAAAATCAAATATGTAAAACCAGAAGAATACAATCAGAAATTAGGTACCCTTGCCGGTGTAAAAGAAATCCCTGAATCAACCGATTCTTATACTGGTGAAGAACTACCTTCCACTATGCTTGTATTTGCTTTTTTACCAGATCAAAAATTAAATCAGGCTCTATATGCACTGAAAAAAAGTGGTGTAGGACCGATTCCTTATAAAGCGGTCCTTACACCAACCAACCAATTTTGGACACCACTAGAGTGCTTTGAAGAAATTCAAAGAGAACACCACGTTATGTCCAAACAATAATTTTTAATTTGCAAATTGACTTTCGTACAATTCTTTGTAAAAACCATTTCGGGAAAGAAGCGCTTCGTGTTTTCCTTGTTCCACGATGTTACCATCTTTCATTACAAGGATTAGATCCGCTTCCCGAATGGTAGAAAGTCTGTGTGCAACAATAAATGTTGTTCTGCCTTTCATCATTTCCTGAAATGCTTTTTGAATTTTAATTTCTGTTCTAGTATCAATTGATGAAGTTGCCTCATCTAATATCAAGATAGGTGGAAGCTTTAGCATTACTCTTGCAATACACAATAGCTGTTTCTCTCCTTGAGAAAGATTGCCACCATCTTCTGTAAGCATTGTGTCATATCCTTGTTCCATTCTCCTAATAAAGCTATGGGCATGTGCCGCTTTTGCAGCTTCTATAATCTCTTGCCTTGTGGCATGTTCTTTTCCGTATGCAATATTTTCCGCAACCGTTCCCGTTTTCAGCCAGGTATCTTGAAGAACCATTCCATAATTCTTTCTTAGACTTTCTCGATTAATGGAACGAATATCCCTACCATCCAAAAGAATTGTTCCCTGATCCACTTCATAAAATCGCAGCAAAAGATTGATTAAAGTTGTCTTTCCACAACCAGTCGGTCCTACAATAGCTATCTTTTCTCCTTTGCTTACTTTTAAATTGATCTTCTTAAGAAGAGGTTGCTCCTTATTATAAGAAAAAGATACTTCTTTGAATTCTACCCTTCCCTCCAGTTGTGAAACACTCGCTTCTCCCTCTTCTTGTTTGACGATTGGAGTTTCTTCAATGAATTGAAATACACGTTCTGCACAAGCGATCGAATTCTGCAATTCTGCAATCACACTGGAAATTTCATTGAATGGTTTTGTATATTGGTTTGCATAGCTTAAAAAACAAGAAAGTTGCCCAACACTTATTCTGCCAGCCATAGCTGCAAAAGCTCCTGTAATTCCAACTCCCGTATACACAAGTCCGTTGACGAATCTAGTGCTTGGATTGGTAATAGATGAAAAAAAGGTCGCTCTTAAGCTTGCCTTCTCTAGTTGACGATTCAACTCCTCAAATCGTTCCATTGCACAGGATTCATATCCAAATGAACGAATCAATTTTTGATTTCCTGCCATTTCATTAATAAACGAAGTTAATTCCGCTCGAATTTCCGACTGGATCTTAAACATCCGGTAGGTACGTTTTGCAATAAATCCTGCCACAAAAAAGGACAATGGCGTAATAACAATCACAACCATAGAAATCATCACATTCATACGCAGCATAAAAAATAACGTTCCAATAATCGTTAAAATTCCTGTAAAAAACTGCGTGAATCCCATCAAAAGTCCTTCGCAAAACTGATCTACATCCGTAATAATCCGACTTATAATCTCTCCTTTTGGTATATGATCCACATATTCTACCGTAAGGTCTGTAAGGTGTGCAAACGCCCGTGTCCGAATTTCTTTTACCACACGATAAGTAATGGTATTATTGCAATAATTCATCAACCACTGTGCCAAAGCCGTCATAAGAACAGCTAATGCAAGAATCTTCAACACGTACAAAATTTGAATAAATTCAACCTTTCCTGATCCCACGATATCGTCGATAGCCTTTCCCGTAAGAATCGGCGCATACAACGTCAAAACAACAGAACATGCTGCTGCCAGCAACGAACAAAGAAAGAAAAAGAAAGAGGGTTTTATAAAACGCACAATTTTTTGAAAAATTTTGTATTTTTTTCTCATTTTTCTTTTCCCTCCTTTTCAAGCGACTGAGAAGCACAAATTTCCTGATAAACCCTGCACTCTTGTAACAGTTTTTCATGCGTTCCATATCCTGCCAACTCCCCATTTTCTAAAACCATGATCTTATCTGCATGCATCACGGAGGCAGCCCTTTGCGAAACAAGGAATATAGTACATGTTCCTTTCCTCTTTTGTAATTCCATTCTTATGTTTCTCTCTGTCGCAAAATCCAACGCAGAAGTACTATCATCTAAAATCAAAATTTTGGGATGCCCAGCAAATGCCCTTGCAATAGTAAGCCTTTGCCTTTGTCCTCCCGATAGATTTTTCCCTCCTTCTTGGAGTATCCAGTCAAGCCCTTTTCCGCTTTTTTCTACGAATTCCCAAGCCTTTGCACTCTTGAGTGCCTGTATGATTGTATCATCATCAATCTGCGCTCTGCCCATTTTAATATTATCTCGGACACTTCCACGAAATAATACCACTTTTTGTGGAACAATCCCAATCTGCTCTCTAAGAGTGTTTTGGTTCCACAACCGTACATCCACCCCATCTACGAAAACAGTTCCCCTGTTCACCAAATACAATGCCGGAATCAAATGGATCAGAGAACTTTTTCCTGCACCAGTACTTCCGATCACTCCGATCATTTCTCCAGCATTGATTTGCGCCGATAGATTGGATAACGTAGACGCTTTGCTTCCGTCATATGAAAATCCAACCTGTTCAAATTGGACAGACCAGGCTTCCTTTGCTGGATCTGGTTCATAATTGCCTTCGCATTTTTCTATGACAAGTTCAAACACTTCCTGAATTCTTCCTGCGGATGCTACTGCCTTTGTATAGGAAACAATCAGATTTGCAAGGGCTACCAGCGCTAAAAGAATTTGAGTCATGTAATTCACGAGCGCAATCACTTCTCCTTGTGTAAGTCTTCCAGCATATACTTGTTTTCCACCAAACCATATCACAAAAATAATCCCACCATTTACAATCACGTAGGTAAGTGGATTCATACACGCAGATATTTTTCCAGACCTCTGTTGCAATTGCTCCAATCGTTCACTTTTTTCCCTAAATTCTACCCGCTCTTTTTCCTGAGTTCCAAAGGCACGCACAACACGAATTCCCGTCAAATTCTCTCTTGTAGCGCAAAGAACTTGTTCCAAAGAATTTTGCACCTTTTTATACAAGGGGATTGTGATCCTAATAATTCCAAAAATAACAACTGTTAAAATTGGAACGGTCAAAAGGAAAATCAATCCCATCTTCCCATCAATTTGAAAAGACATCACGAGTGCCCCTACTACAATAAAAGGAGATCTTAAAAACAACCGAAGTACAAGATTAACGCCTGTCTGCACCTGATTAATATCGCTGGTCAGTCGAACAATTAATGTATCATTTCCTACTTGATCAATCTGACTATAAGAAAGGTTTTCAATCTGAGAAAACATTGCAGTTCGAAGTTCTCTTCCAAATCCTGTCGCCGCTTTAGCCGCAAAAAATTGTGCAGAAATAGAACATATCAATCCCAAACCCCCAAACGCCACTAAAATTGCGCAAGTTTTCCACACAAATATTGTATTTCCTTCTGTGATCCCCACATCGATCATCCTTGCAACAATAACTGGCACAAGCAATTCAAATACTGCCTCTAACAGTTTAAATAAGGGGCCTACGATACTCTCTTTCCAATAATTTCTAAGATAAGGTAATAATTTTATCAATTTTATTTCCTCTCCTTCCTATCTTCCACAATTTATTGTAGCAGACCACTTTTGGATTGTCATTGCTTAATTATCTTTTCTCAACTATAATGTACATAGGAAAGGAGGTCTATTATGTGGAAAACATCTGATCTTAAGAAAAAGGCTAGACGATCTATGAAGTATAACTTTAAACATATGGTATCTGTATGTTTTCTTATTGCAATGCTTACAACTGCATATACATCTTCCACCTTTTTCATTCATCATTACAATTCAAATACGCAAGACTTTTCTATTTGTGAATTAACGGGTAATGCTCCTACCTCACAAATCATCGAAGACACTTTGGAACAACTTACCAATCAGCAACTTCCTTTTTTTCACTCCATCATCGGATATTTTTCTACGTTGTTGATTGATCTTTATGTAAGCGGACGTTCTATTATATTTTCAATTATTAAAGCTGTGCACACCCTGCTGTTTCGAGAGTTTGAATGGATTTCCGTATTTGTACTAGCCGGAGTCTTTCTTGCATTCTTATATCAGTACTTTGTTGCAAATATTTTATTTATTGGAGAAAAACGTTATTTTCTGGAAGCCAAAAATTATCATGACACAAAGATAAGTAAACTCTTTTTTCTTTTTAAATTAAGATATTTACACAACCCGATCTGGATTATGTTTTGCCGTTCAATCTATCAGATTTTGTGGAATCTGACCATCGTTGGCGGTATTGTAAAACATTACGAATATAGTATGATTCCTTATATTCTTGCTGAAAACCCAGCGATTAACTGTGAAGAAGCCTTTCGCTTATCAAAGCAACTGATGAAAGGAAATAAATTCCATATGTTTCGGATGCATCTTTCCTTCCTTCATTGGCAGGTGTTATCTTTTTTTACCTTTGGTCTAGTAAATCTATTGTTTACAAATGTATACATGCAAGCAACCGATGCCGAATTATATATGATTCTTCGAAAAAAGTATGTTCGGTCTCGTCTTCCTGGATATGAGCGTTTTAACGATCCGATTCTGGAAACCGTTCCATCAGAGGATGAACTTCTAATTAGCAAAGCGCTTTACGATGACTCTGAAGGTCCCTATACCAAAATATCCTATTTTGAGCCAAATCAATACCCTTTATTTTTGTATTCCATTCAGCCACCAAAAAGTGCTGTAAAATCAGCATGGAATAAAAATCGAGTGTATGATTCCCCAACCTTGCTTTTTATCTTTTTTGTTTTTTCAATCTTCGGATGGGTCTTTGAAACTTGTATGTTCCTAACAAGAGAAGGGGTATTCTCTAATCATGGACTTTTATTTGGTCCTTGGATGCCTCTATATGGTTTGTGCGGATTTTTAATTTTAAAATTTGTTCAAAAAATTTCTCACCGACCAATTTTGTCATTCTTATCAATTATGACAATCTATTCCGTTTTAGAATATGGACTCAATTGGCTCATGGGATCCAATTGGAAAATAAATCTCCTTACTTACAACGGATATTTTATGAATTTAAATGCTCATACGTTTCTTGGTGGTTCTATTTTCTTCGCACTTCTAGGTTGCGCTTTCTTATACTATCTCGCACCAAAATGTGCCGACTACTTCGCTTTCCTTTCAAAAAAATGGAAAACCATAATCTTGTCCATTCTAAGCGTTTTATTTGTCATCGATCTGATTTACACATTTCTACTTTAAGTGATAATTCTATGAAATGATACAAAAAGGTGAGGAGGAGCATCGCTCCCCCTCACCTTTTATTTTGTTAACTATCTTGCATTTGCTGGTTCAATAGCAATTGATTTTCCTTTAATTTTAGTCTGATTCATTGCTTTTAAAACAACTTTTGTATACTCTCTTGGCACTTCTACAAATGTATACTTATCATACATATCAATGGTTCCGATTAATTTTCCTGGAATTCCACTTTCTCCTGCAATTGCACCTACGATATCCCCAGGTTTTGCCTTGTTTTTCTTTCCAATGTTGATAAACAATCGAACCATTCCAGCTTCTTCTGCGCCAGTATCTGCATATTCTTCTGTTTCTTTTTCCTGTTTTGGTTCCCCCATTGATAATTTTAGAAAAGCTGCTGCAATATCCATTGCTGTATAATCGGATGTATTTACTTTATTTTCAATGATTTGAATATATTTTGTAAGGTCCTCCGCCTGCATCACTTCTTCTACTTCTCTTAAAATGTTTTCAATTTTTGTATTGGCTACATCTTTGAGTGATGGAACTTTTTGTGCATAAATTTTTGTTTTACAGTAACGCTGAATTTCCTTCAGTTTATACACTTCTTTTCCAGTTACAAATGAAAAAGATCGTCCGACTCTTCCTGCTCTTCCCGTTCTTCCGATTCGATGCACATAATATTCTTCATCTTGTGGAAGATCATAGTTAAAGACTGCTTCTACTTCATCAACATCAATTCCCCTGGCAGCAACATCAGTTGCTACAAGAATATTGGTGCTTCCATTTCGAAATCCTTGCATCACACGATCACGTTGTGCCTGCTTTAAGTCTCCATGAAGCCCTGCTACAGAAAAGCCTCTTCCAAGCAGTCCATTTACAAGTACATCCACCTGTTTTTTTGTATTACAAAACACTACAGATAACTTTGGTCGATAAATATCAAGAAGTCTTGCAAGTACTTCTTCTTTATTTTTATTTTTTACTTCGTAGTAAAACTGTTCAATATTTTGAACAGTTAGTTCTTTTTTTGTTACTTTGACAAGCTCTGCGTGATTTTGAAATTTCTTCGTAATTTCAAGGATTGGTTTTGGCATCGTAGCCGAAAAAAGAACCGTTTGATGTTCCTGTGGAACCCCTTCCAAAATTGTTTCGATATCTTCACGAAATCCCATGTTCAACATTTCATCTGCTTCGTCTAATACAATTGTATGAACATGTTTCATTTTAATTGTTTTTCTTCTCATATGATCCATAACTCTACCTGGAGTTCCAATCATAATCTGAGTACCACTTTTCAACTGACGAATCTGTTTCACAATTTCTTGTCCACCATATACTGGCAAAACTTTGATTCCGTGCATATATTTTGCTAAATCTCTGATTTCCTGTGCAACTTGTATGGCAAGTTCTCTCGTTGGACAAAGAACAACTGCCTGAAGTTTTTTACTTCTAGGATCTATTTTCTGCAGGAGCGGAATTCCAAATGCTGCTGTTTTTCCTGTTCCTGTCTGAGCTTGTCCGATAAGATCTCTTCCAGAACACATAACTGGGATTGCTTTTGCCTGAATTGGTGAAGCTTCTTCGAATCCCATATCTTCAATTGCGCGTAAGATCTCTGGGTACAAACCTAATTCTTCAAATTTAATTTCTTGCATATAACTCCTTTTTCTCTCTCAAATTTCAAGTTTAACTTTCGTATCATATCAAACAATAAAAAAGATGTCAATTTTTAATTTCTTTTTTTCATGATAAGCTTGCATTTTCTTTTTCCTCGTTGTAATATACGTATATAGGTAATCTAGTTTTTAATACTATGTATAGTATTTTTGTTTTCGAGGAGGTGTCGTCTTATGAAAAAGAAGCATTCTATTAAGGAACCAGGAAGTGCAATCACCCACTTCATCGGCATGTTAATGGCCATCTTTGCTGCTGTTCCTTTACTACTTAAAGCAGCAAAAGAGCCAAATCCGGTGTATATGATCTCTCTTAGCGTATATGCGGTTAGTCTAATTTTACTATACGCCGCAAGTACCACCTATCATACATTTGATCTTTCAAA
>JARHYE010000003.1 GCA_029258605.1 Ruminococcus sp. | reverse complement strand
TGGGTGAACCAGGTGTTCCAACACTTCGCGAATATGTAAAAGCAACGTTACAAGAAGGCGGAACCATCGGATTTGACGGGCGTGTGGTTTCTATGCAAGAGGGGCTGGCTTATGAGAAGATTGCAGATGACAAGCATGGAAAAATCAGTTATGAAAACGATTTGGTAGATGCTATTTGGGCAGAGCGTCCTTCTATGAGCAAAGAAAAAGCATATCTATTAGAAGAAAAATTCACAGGAGAGTCTACTGCTTCTAAGCTTTCTAGAATTCGAAAAGTAATGGAAGAAAAAGGAGCTACTTCTCATGTATTTATTACATTGGATGATATTTGCTGGACATTAAATATTCGTGGAAATGATGTGGCATATACACCAGTGATTTTAAGTTATGCAATGATCACAATGAATGAAATGCATCTTTATGCAGACGAGAAAAAATTTAGCGAGGAATTAAGAGCGAATCTGGAAAAGGATGGGGTTGTATTTCATCCATACAATGATATTTATGAAGATATAAAGCAACTTGGTGAGAACGAACGGATTCTGATTGATCCAGTTCATATTAATTATGCCATTGCAAAAAATATTCCAAATGCAGTTCAGACAATGGAAGATTCAAATCCAGCAATTCTTTTTAAAGCAATTAAAAATGAAACAGAATTGTCGAATCTTCGTAAGGCAGAAATCAAAGATAGTGTATGCCATATTAAATTTATGAAATGGCTAAAAGAAAATTACAAGAAGATGGAAATTACAGAACTAAGTGCATCCGATTATTTGGACGGGCTTCGTAGTTCTCTAGAATATTATGTGCAACCAAGTTTTGGACCAATTTGTGCTTATGGTCCTCATAGTGCCTGCCCACATTATTCTTCTACACCAGAGACAAATGTACAATTAAAAGAAGGAAATTTCTTCCTTACAGATACAGGGGCAGCGTTTAAAGAAGGTTCCACAGATATTACAAGAACCTATGCATTAGGTGATGTCACACCAGAAATGAAAAAAGACTTTACCTTGGTTGCAATGAGCAATCTTCGTCTTGCAAATGCTAAGTTTTTATATGGATGTACTGGAATGGTTTTGGATATCCTTGCAAGACAACCACTTTGGGAAAGAGGATTAAATTATAATCACGGAACAGGACATGGAATTGGATACCTATTAAACGTACATGAAGGACCAGCGGGATTTCGATGGAAATACGTAAAAGGTGAGAGCAATCAGTTGGAAGAAGGAATGGTTCTTACAGATGAACCAGGAATCTATATAGAAGGGTCCCATGGAATCCGACTGGAAAATGAGTTGGTCGTACGTAAGGGTGAATGTAATGAATACGGACAATTTATGTATCTGGAACAGGTTACGTTTATACCGTTTGATTTGGATGCTATCGACTTGTCAATTATGACAGAAGAAGATAAAAAATTGTTGAACGAGTATCATGCATCTGTGTATGAAACAATTTCTCCATATCTAGATGAGGAGGAGAAAAATTGGCTTAAGACTTATACAAGAGCAGTCTGATTATTAAATAAGGGATCAAATATTTTAATGGAGTGAGAAGAGATTTTTCACTCCATTATCAGTATGAACTTAAAATAGGAGGAGGAAATGAAAGAATTAGTACAAAAACAGCGTAGATTTTTTAATACAGGTACAACCATGAATATTAGATTCAGAGTGCAAGCATTAGAAAAACTCAAAAGATGTATTCAAAACCATGAAAAAGAGATTCTGTGCGCATTGCAAAAAGATCTTGGGAAAAGTTCTTTTGAAAGTTATATGAGTGAGATTGGTCTTGTTCTGAGTGAAATTTCTTATATGCAGAAACATATTTATAAGTTTGCTAAAGCAAAAACGGTACATACGCCTCTTGCTCAATTTCCTTCCAGAAGCTTTGTAAAGCCGGCTCCTTATGGTGTTGTTCTTATAATGAGCCCATGGAATTATCCATTTTTGTTAACCATAGAACCATTGGTGGATGCACTAGCAGCAGGCAATACCGTTATTTTAAAACCAAGTGCATATTCTGCATATACAAGTAAAGTTTTAAGTAAAATGATAAAAGAATGCTTTGATGAAAGATATGTGGCTGTAGTTTCCGGAGGAAGAGCGGAAAATATTGGTCTTTTGGAGCAACATTTTGATTACATATTTTTTACGGGTAGTCAAAACGTAGGAAAACAAGTTATGAAAAAAGCTTCAGAGTTTCTCACACCAGTTACCCTAGAATTAGGTGGAAAAAGTCCTTGTATTGTGGATAAGTCTGCAAATATTAAACTTTCTGTGAAAAGAATCGTTTTTGGGAAATATCTAAATTGTGGTCAGACTTGTGTCGCTCCAGACTATATTTATTGCCATAGGTCTGTGAAGGATAAATTTTTAAAAGAATTGAAAAAGCAGATTCAAAGGCAGTATGGAGTGCATCCGTTGGAAAATAATGCTTATGGAAAGATCATTAATAAGAAGCATTTTGAAAGAGTTTTAAGCTTAATTGATCCAAATAAAGTGGTATATGGGGGGAATTTTGATAAAAGCGCATTAAAAATAGAACCAACGGTTCTTGATCATGTAACCTTTGCAGATAAGGTCATGCAGGAAGAAATTTTTGGACCAGTGCTTCCAATTTTAACCTATGATCATATTGAGGAAGTTGTTCAAAATCTTCATACGATGCCGAAGCCTCTTGCCCTGTATCTTTTTACAAAAGATAAAAGTATTGTGCGTAAAGTTACGACTAGATGTATATTTGGGGGTGGTTGTATTAACGATACGATTATACATCTGGCTACAAGCGAAATGGCATTTGGAGGTGTGGGAGAAAGTGGAATGGGTAACTACCATGGGAAAGCTGGTTTTGATACCTTTACACACGAGAAGAGCATGGTGGACAAAAAGATATGGCTGGATTTACCGATGCGATATCAACCCTATAAGAAGCGTTACTATAAAATGCTTCGAGGAATTTTGAAATAGAGAAATTTCGCGGATTTTGAGTAGTTACTTTTTAATTGAAATTTAGCAGTAGGGTGTTTATAATGGTAGTAAGTCATGATGTGGAATGGGAAGGGAGAATATAGATGGCCAATTTTACAAAACAGGCAATCAAGATTTCTTTTGTGAAGCTTTTAAATGAAAAGCCATTTAATAAGATTAGTGTTCGAGATATTGTAGAGGATTGTGGAATTAATAGAAATTCCTTTTACTATCATTTTCGAGATATACCGGCTCTTGTAGAAGAAATCATTATGGAAGAGACAAACAAGATCATTGAAAAATATCCTACGTTGGATTCCTTAGATCGTTTTGTGGATGAGATTTATGCTGCATGTATGGAGAATAAAAAAGCATTGCTACATATTTTCCGCTCCGTCAACAGGGATATCTATGAAGAACATGCCATGCGATTGTGTGGAGAGGTTGTGAAGAAATATTCTGACACAGCCCTAAAAAATATTGAGTTGGATGAAAATGAAAAACGGATTTGTATGGAAGCAAATAAGTGTATGTTATTTGGGTTCTGTATTGACTGGATTTCCAATGGACTCAAAGAAGAATATATCGAGGATCTTCATACGATATGCGGGATGTTTCACAATCTTTTTGAACAAATGAAACATAAATAAAATATGAAATACATAAAGAGGCGTCTTATTTTTAGGCAGTCTCTTTTTTTTGTCTAAAAACCGGACACATAGGTTATAGCTGCCTGTTTTTCTTACAGGGAGGAAGGTATTGTCCATACAAAGAAAATGCAGTTCTTCGTATACTAAAAAAGGAAAGGAACGAAAAAGGAGGTGTTTCGTCGTGCGTTCGGTAGCACCAATGAAAACAGCTAAAATTGGTTATATTGTGATTTCTATCGTGTTATGTGTATTGGGCATTACATTGATTGTATTCCCAGAGTTTTCTGCTACAATGCTAGGAACCATTTGTGGGATTATATTTGTCGCATTTGGATGTATTAAATTAATCGGATATTTTTCAAAAGATCTATTTAGACTTGCGTTTCAATTTGATTTTGAATTTGGAATTTTAATGATTGTGTTAGGAATTATCTTATTGGTACATCCAGGAAGTCTTTTAAATTTTATCTGTGTGGCTTTTGGAATATCCGTTTTAGGAGACGGTCTTTTTAAAGTGAGAATTGCATTGGAAGCGAAAAAATTTGGGATTTTTCAGTGGTGGTTGATAGCGGCGATTGCTGTTATTTCAAGTATATTTGGCTTGATTCTTATTTTTAGACCAGGCGAGGGAGGCACACTTCTTATGATCTTCCTTGGAATTACCCTGTTATGTGAGGGCATTTTGAGTATGAGCACAGTGATTACAATGGTTAAGATCATTCATCACCAACAACCAGATAGAATCACTGAAGAATGACAGTTATAAAAGAAAGAGAGGAACAGATAGTATGAAATTTTCAAAAGCGGTGGTAAAGCACCGGGTATTGATCTTGATTGTTACGCTGCTGTTAATGATTCCATCCGTTCTTGGAATGGCAGGCACAAGGATCAATTATGATATGCTTGATTATCTTCCAGAAGATATGGATACCGTTAAGGGACAAAAAGAACTCTTAAAAGAATTTGGAAAAGGTGCATTTTCTTTTATTGTAGTGGAAAATATGGAAGATAAAGAAGTTGCAGAATTGGTGAAAAAGATTGAAAAGGTAGATCATGTAGAGACAGTCTTATGGTATAGCTCTTTTGCAGATATTTCTGTACCAAAAGAATTGCTTCCAGATGAGTTGTATGATCAGTTTAATACCGATGATGCTACGATGGTGGCAGTATTTTTTGACAGTGCAACCTCAGAAGATGTGACCATGGATGCAATTCGTGAGATTCGTTCGGTGACAGGAAAGCAGTGTTTTGTGTCAGGAATGTCAGCGCTTGTAACAGACTTGAAAGATCTTTGTGAAAAGGAAGAGCCAGTTTATGTAGGCTTAGCAGTATTACTAGCTTGTGTAGCAATGATGTTATTCCTTGACAGCTACCTGGTTCCATTTATATTCCTTGCATCCATAGGAATGATGATCTTAATCAACTTGGGAAGTAACTATTTCTTTGGAGAAATTTCTTATATTACAAAAGCGTTGTCAGCAGTATTGCAGCTAGCAGTTACAATGGATTACTCCATTTTCTTGTGGCACAGTTACAATGAGCAAAAAGAAAATTGTTCAGATTATAAAGAAGCAATGGAAGTCGCAATTCATGAGACATTTACATCTGTAATTGGAAGTTCCATTACTACAGTGGCCGGATTTATTGCACTTTGCTTTATGACATTCACGCTTGGAAAAGACCTTGGTATTGTAATGGCAAAAGGTGTTCTACTTGGAGTGCTTGGATGTGTAACGGTATTGCCAGCTTTGATCTTGATTTTTGATAAACCACTTCAAAAGACAAAACATCGACCATTGATCAAAGATATGACAAAGTTTTCAAAGAAGATCATTCATGTATTTCCTGTATTTATCATTGTCTTTGTGCTTTTGATCCCACCAGCATTTTATGGATACAAAAAAACAAATTCAGAAGTTTATTATGATATGGGAGAATGTCTTCCAAAAGATATGAAATATGTCATTGCAAATTCAAAATTATCAGAAGAGTTTGACATTGCATCTACACATATGATTCTTTTGGATTCTTCAGTACCATCAGATGATGTACGTTCCATGATTCGTGAAATGGAGGATGTAAAAGGTGTAAAATATGTACTTGGATTGGAATCTGTTTTGGGATCAAAAGTTCCAGTAGAGATCCTTCCAGATCATATCAGAGAAGTGTTAGAAAGTGATAAATGGGAATTACTGCTTGTAAATTCAGAATATCGTGTAGCAAGTAATGAAGTAAATAAACAAGTAGATTCTTTAAACAAGATTATGAAAAAGTATGATAAAGGCGGTATGTTGATTGGAGAAGCTCCATGTATGAAAGATATGATCGAGACAACAGATCGAGATTTCAAAGTAGTAAATGCTGTTTCTATTCTAGCAATTTTCGTGATCATTGCACTTGTTGAAAAGAGCTTTAGTATTCCATTTATTTTGATATCAGTGATTGAATTAGCTATCTTTATCAACCTTGGATTACCACATTATTTTGGACAGTCACTTCCATTTATTGCACCAATTTGTATTAGTACCATTCAACTTGGAGCAACCGTAGACTATGCAATCCTTATGACGACACGTTATAAGACTGAGAGAATAAGGGGAGGAAGTAAAAAACAGTCGGTAGTGACAGCACTTTCTACATCAATCCCATCAATCATTGTAAGTGGTATGGGGCTGTTTGCAGCAACCTTTGGTGTAGCCGTTTACTCTGATATTGATATTATTAGTTCAATGTGTATGTTAATGGCAAGAGGAGCAGTTGTCAGTATGCTCTGTGTAATCTTTATTTTGCCAGCATTGTTTATGCTATGTGACAAATTAATCTGTGCAACAACAAAACAGATGACAGGTATTTTGAAAAAAGTGAAAGTAAGAAATGAGGAGGCATAAGAATATGAATAGAAATAAGAAATGGAAATCTGCAGTATCAGTTGTTCTTTGCGCCACAATGGTAGCTGGCGGAAGCGGAGTTACAACTTATGCAAAAAATAATGATATCAAAGCAGAAAGAAATATTGTTAAAAATACAGAGACAAAGGCAGTAAAAGAAAGTAAGAATGCGACATCCAATGAGGAAGTATTGTATGTGTTTACAAATTCCGATGGTGCGGTAAACAAGATTATCGTAAGCGATGAGATGAGAAAAATGATCGGGGATGCCATTCCAAAGGATGATGTGAATCTTTTGGGAATACAAAAAAACATACCGGTTCAGCTTGAAATCAGTTATGAATTGAATGGAAAGAAAATAAGCCCAGCAGATCTTGCAGGAAAAGATGGTCATGTAAAAATCCGTATTGACTACAAAAATCAAGAGAAAAAAACTTGTATTGTAGACGGAAAAAAAGAGCAGATGTTTGTTCCTTATGTGATGCTCACAGGAATGATTTTGGAGAATGATGTATTTTCTAATGTAAAAGTAACAAATGGTAAACTTGTTGATGACGGAGATCGTACAGTTGTTGCAGGAATTGCATTACCAGGAATTCAGGAAAATCTTAAGATTTCTGAGGATAAATTGGAACTTCCTGATTATGTTGAAATCGAAGCAGATGCACAAGGATTTAAGATGATGGAGACTATGACCATTGCTACAAACGAAATCTTTGGAGAATTGGATTCCTCTAAATTTAATAGTGCAAATGGATTAAAAGATTCTCTAGATCAGATGACAAGTGCCATGGGTCAATTAATGGATGGTTCCAATAAATTAGCAGATGGACTTCATACATTGAACGAAAAAACAGGAGAACTTTCCAATGGAATTGGGCAGCTAGCACTTGGAAGTGCGCAATTAGAAAACGGAGTTTCCACATTGGACGGCGGTGCTGGACAATTATTAGACGGTTCCTCACAGCTTTCTACAGGGTTGTCAACATTGGCATCAAATAATGAAGCGCTAACAGGAGGCGCACAGCAAGTATTTAATACATTGCTTTCTACAGCACAAGCAGAAATCGAAAAAGCAGGACTTTCTGTTCCACAGCTTAGCATTGGAAATTATGCGGATGTATTAAATGGAGTGATTGGATCATTGGATCAGAATGCAGTTTATGATCAGGCCTTAAAAATGGTAACAGCAAAAGTGGAAGAAAAACGTCCATTGATTGAAGAGGGTGTAAAGAAAGTTGTTGCAGAACAAGTAACTGCTCAGGTAACAGCGAAAGTTCAGCAAGAAGTACAAGCAAAAGTAACAGAAGGCGTAAAAGCACAGGTAGAAGAGAAAGTAATTCAGACTGTCACAGCGGCGATTGGAAGTCCAATGACAAAAGAACAGTACGATCAGGCCGTTCAAGCAGGAAAGGTTCCTCAGGAAGTGCAGGAAAAAGTTGTAGCAACGATTGAAGCACAGATGAACAGTGAAGACATTCAAGGAACGATCCGTGGTCTTGTAGAAGGAAAGATGGCGGAAGCAGGCACAAAAGATCTTGTTGCAACAACAATTAATCAGCAAATGCAGACAGCAGAAGTGCAGGCGATCATTGCACAAAATATCGAAATTCAAGTGCAGCAAAAAATTTCAGAAGCGATGGCATCTGATGAAGTAAAACAAAAAATGGAAGCAGCATCAGAAGGAGCGAAAGCTGTGATCAAATTAAAGGCTGCATTAGATGGTTATAATAGTTTTTATTTAGGACTTGTATCCTATACAAATGGAGTGGCAACTGCAGCACAAGGGGCAGCTGATTTAAATGCAGGTGTGTTGACACTTAAAAATGGAACTTCTGCGCTGTTAGGCGGAACAAAAGAACTGAACGCTGGAATCAATCAATTAAAGGGAGCAGCTCCAGCATTAATTGATGGAGTAGCACAATTAAAAGATGGATCCGTGAAGTTGTCAGATGGTCTTGGGGAATTTAATGAAAAAGCGGTTAAAAAGTTAGTAGGTGCAGTAGATGGTGATCTTGGTAAATTAGCTACAAGGTTAAAAGGAATGGTTAATGTATCCAAAGGAGAAGACCAGCCAGTTAAAATTATTTACCGTACAGAAAAAATTGAAGCAAAATAAAAAAGAGGGGGTCTGGCAAGAATGTCGGACCCCTTTGTGTATAGTTAGAGGTCATTGTAAAAATACAGTAAGAAAAATAGGAGGGCCGTCTGAATGAATCGTATGTCAGAATCTTATTACTTATCAAGTGATGGAAAAACAAAAATACATGTAAATAAATGGACTCCCGAAAATACTTATATTCGAGGAGTAGTACAAATTGCACATGGTATTGCAGAGTATGGTTACCGCTATCATGAATTTGCAGAATTTTTATGTGATCAAGGATTCGTAGTAGTTGCCAATGATCATTTAGGGCATGGAAGTTCGGTCGTTCAAGACAAACCACGACTTTATTTTGGAGAAAATGAAGGTTGGTGGGATGTTGTTGATGATATGGAGAAGTTAAGATGTAAAACGGCACAAGAGTATCCAGGCAGATCTTATTTTTTATTTGGACATTCTATGGGATCGTTTCTCTCTAGAAGTTATCTGATTCGTTATCCGGGGAAGATGGATGGTTGTATTCTATGTGGAACAGGACATCCGTCGGCTATGACGATTTTTGGCGGAAAGCTTGTTTCAGGAGTGGAGATAAAAAGACTTGGGAAAGACAAATTTAGTGCATTGACGGATCAACTTGCCTTTGGATCTTATAATAAAAAGTTTGCCCCAAATAGAACACAGGTAGACTGGGTGTCAGCAAATGAAGAAAATGTCAATGCATATGTAGAAGATCCGCTTTGTGGGGGCGATACAACCGTTGGACTGTTTCGAGATCTTCTTTCAGGGTTAAGATATATAACCAAACAGACGAATATAGAAAAAATGGACAAAGAGCAGCCAATTTTGTTGATAGCAGGGAAAAATGATCCTGTGGGAGAGATGGGAAAAGGCGTTCAAAAAGCGTATCGTTGTTTTCGAAAAGCGGGAGTAAAAGATGTAGAGATGAAACTCTATGAAGGAATGCGGCATGAGATTTTGAATGAGGTGGAAAAAGAGCAAGTATATTATGACATTTTAGAATGGATAAATAAAAAATAAAAACAAACATATGTTCGAAAAATGATTGATTTCTTTTCTGTTTGCATGTATGATAAAGCTAAAAAAAGAAATAGTAAGTGATATACAAGTAAGGGAAGGAGAGGAATGGATTGTCGAGCAGAAGTTATGTTGCAATTGATTTGAAATCTTTTTATGCATCTGTGGAGTGTGTGGAAAGGGACCTGGATCCGTTGACAACAAATCTTGTTGTTGCGGATGCGTCGCGCACGCAAAAGACCATATGTCTTGCCGTATCCCCAGCATTGAAAAAACAAGGGATTTCTGGGCGACCAAGGTTGTTTGAAGTGGTTCAGCAAGTTGAGAAGATCAATGCATTAAGGAGAATGAATCATTCAAAAGAACCACCCCTTACGTACATTGCAGTGCCGCCTAGGATGTCCTTGTATATGGAATACAGCACCAGGATCTATGATATTTATCTTAAGTATATTGCCCCAGAGGATATTCATGTATATTCCATAGATGAAGTGTTTATGGATGTTACCGATTATCTTGTAACGTATCAGATGACCCCAAAGGAACTGGCAGCAGCGATGATTCAAGAGGTGTTAAGGACTACGGGCATTACGGCAACCGCGGGAATCGGAACCAATCTATATTTATGTAAGGTCGCAATGGATGTTGTGGCAAAAAAAATACAGCCAGATAAAGATGGAGTGCGGATTGCGCAGTTAGATGAACGGTCCTATCGGGAATTGTTGTGGGATCACAGACCACTGACGGATTTCTGGAGAGTAGGAAAAGGGTATGCAAAAAAATTAGAAGCTTGTGGTCTTTACACCATGGGAGATATCGCACGTTGCTCTATTGGTGATCCGCTAGATTTCTACAATGAAGAATTGTTATATAAAATGTTTGGGATCAATGCAGAATTGTTAATTGATCATGCATGGGGATGGGAACCTTGTACCATGACGGATATTAAATGTTATAAACCACAGACAAAAAGTATTGGAAGTGGTCAGGTCCTGTCGTGTCCTTATACCTTTGAAAAAGCAAGGCTTGTTGTAAAAGAAATGGCGGATACACTTTCCCTTGATTTGGTAGAGAAAGGTCTTGTTACAGATCAGATTGTATTGACCGTTGGATACGATATAGAAAATTTATTGGATCCTGTGAAAAAAAGCATGTTTCAAGGAGAGATTAAAACGGATCATTATGGAAGACAGATCCCAAAACATGCGCATGGGACAGAATCTATGAAAGAATATACGTCATCAACACGGGAAATCATGAAAGTAATCTGTGATTTGTATGACCGGATTGTGGACCGAAATTTATTGATACGACGAATTAATATTTCTGTCAATCACGTGAAACAAGAATCAGACATAGATAGGAAAGAAGCTTTTGAGCAACTTGATCTTTTTACGGATTATGAAGCACTTCAGAAACAAAAGGAAGAAGAAGAGCAGATTCGACAAAAAGAAAAAAAGGTGCAACTGGCAATGTTGTCTATTAAAAGAAAGTATGGGAAAAATGCAGTACTTAAAGGAATGAATTTTGAAGAAGGAGCTACCGCAAAGGAGCGGAATAGACAAATTGGCGGACACAAAGCTTAGGAGAAGAAATGGAAAAAAAGCAAACAAAATACCAAGATATGATTGACTATAAACATCCTGTTTCTAAGGTTCATGCACGGATGTCATTGCATGACAGGGCGGCGCAGTTTGCACCTTTTGCAGCGCTCACCGGACACAATGACGCCATTAAGGAAACAGCACGGCTTACACAAAGAAAAATAGAACTGTCAGAGGAAGAAAAAGAACAATTGAATTTGAAATTGTCACAGATTCTTTGTAATCCTCAAAAAAAGGAGCAAGTTTCCATCACCTATTTTCTGAAAGATTTGCAAAAAGAAGGAGGAACATATCTTACGGTCACAGGGACGATCAAGAAAGTTGACACAGTTGGACACAAACTTATCATGGAGGACCATACCACGATTCTGTTAGAAGACATTTCCTATTTGGATACCATTGACCTATAATGGAACCATCGTGCGTTACAGATTTGAGTTTACGGCAGAATCAAATTGAAGTTGGATTTACTTTTTTGTATAATAATGGTGAAATCAGTATGAAATCATTAGATAGAGGAAAAAAGAAAATGGATAATACAGAACGAAGAAAGATTGCAGAAGGAAAAACGGTGTTAGGGATTGAATTGGGATCCACAAGAATCAAAGGGGTTTTAGTGGATGAGCACCATACGGTCTTGGCAACAGGTAGTTTTTCATGGGAAAACAAACTGGAGAATGAAGTCTGGACTTATCATATGGATGATGTTTGGAATGGAATCCAGAAATGTTTTCAAGAATTAAGAGAGAATGTAAAAGAGCAGTATCAAATAGAATTGGAAACCATTGGAGCAATTGGAATTAGTGCGATGATGCATGGATACTTAGTATTTGATGAAAACGATCAACAACTGGTGCCGTTCCGTACATGGAGAAACACCATGACAGAAAAAGCTGCACAAGAATTGGTTAAATTATTTGGACATCAGATTCCACAAAGATGGAGTATAGCACATTTATACCAATCCATACTAGATCAGCTTGATCATGTAAAGAACATTCGTTATATGACTACATTGTCAGGATATGTGCATTGGAAGTTAAGTGGAGAAAAAGTGCTTGGAGTTGATGATGCTTCGGGGATGTTCCCAATAGACCCTGAGACAAACACATACTATAAGGATATGGTAAAGAAATTCGATGAAAAAATTTCAGAACAAAAGTATCCATGGAAAATCGAAGAGATTCTTCCAAAAGTGCTTGTAGCTGGAGAAAAAGGCGGCACACTTACAGAAGAAGGAGCAGCACTTTTAGATCCGTCTGGAACATTAAAAGCGGGGATACCAATGTGTCCACCAGCAGGAGATGCGGGAACGGGAATGGTTGCAACCAATAGTATAAAAGTCCGTACAGGAAATGTGTCTGCGGGTACTTCTGTATTTTCCATGATTGTTCTAGAAAAGAAACTTTCAAAAGTGTATCCGGAAATTGATATTGTTACAACACCAGAAGGCAATTGTGTTGCTATGGTACATTGCAATAATTGTACTTCCGATCTCAATGCATGGGTTCAGATTTTTAAACAATTTTGTGATCATTTCGGGGTAAAAATGGAGTTAGATCAGTTATACGAGGGACTGTATCATCTGGCACTTACAGGAGATAAAGACTGTGGTGGGCTTCTTTCTTACAATTATTTCTCAGGAGAACATATTACAGATTTTACAGAGGGACGTCCGCTTTTTGTAAGAGAGCAGAACTGCAATTTTTCTTTGGCTAATTTCATGAGAACACATCTTTACACATCCCTTGGAGCAATTAAGATTGGAAATGATCTTCTCCTTCAGGAAGAAGGAGTGAAGGTGGATGTGATCTTTGCACATGGAGGGCTCTTTAAAACAGAAAAAGTTGGTCAAACAATTCTGGCGTCAGCATTAAACACACCTGTTTCTGTTATGAAAACAGCAGCAGAAGGAGGCGCGTTTGGAATCGCCGTTTTGGGAGCTTATATGTTGTGGAAACAAAAGGAACAGACACTTACACAATACTTGGAAGAAAATGTGTTTGCTGATGCAGAAAGTGTTACAGTTGTTCCGGATCCTAAAGATGTAGAAGGATATGAAATTTTCATGGAAAGATATAAAAAAGGACTTGCAGTAGAAAGAACTGCAGTTGAAATGGTAAAATAAAATGAAAAAATTTCGTATATTATCTTGGATTCCTGCGATTGTTCTTTTATGTACTATTTTTTCGTTTTCTGCTCAAACAGGGGAGGAGTCTGGAAGTTTGAGTTATCAAATAAGTTATAAGTTGATGGAACTTAAGAACAATTTTTTGCAGGAACAAAAAGAGTCCAAAGAACTTGCACAAAGTGCGGAAGAGATTCACTATTACATACGTAAACTTGCACATATGACAGAATATTTGCTATTAGCATGTTCATTTGCTTTCCCGTTATATTTCTATCATATACGTGGGATCCGTTTATTTTTTGTTACCATTATTTTGTGTTTGGCAGCGGCAGGCCTAGATGAGTATCATCAGTCTTTTGTGGACGGACGAGGTCCTTCTGTAAAAGATGTAGGGATTGATTTTTTAGGAGCACTTTTGGGAAGTGGTATGATCTTTACAGTGGAGAGGATTGTTAAAAGAAAAAGATAAAACCAGCTTCGGTAGCAAAGGGGAGAAAGAAGCTGCTGGGCAAGAGAATTTTGACATTGTTCAGTGCTTATGGTAAACTGAAGAGAAGATTCTCAAAAATATAAATTGGATAGTAATCATTATTATGAGGTGAATGCAATGGATAAATACGAATATAAGTTAAAGACAGAAGAGATGCTTGAACTTATGGAAAATGGAGCGTATAACAGAGCAGCTGAAATTGCGGATACCATCGATTGGAGAAGAGTTAGAAATAGCACAATGCTGATGACAGTCAGTGATATTTATGAAAGAAATGGAAATTATCAAAAAAGTTATGAGGTTTTGCATTTAGCCCTTCATCGTACGGAAGGAAGTAGAAAAGTTTTATACCGTTTGTGTATGCTTTCTTTAAGGACAGGTGATGTGGCAGAAGCCATTGACTATTATGATGAGTTCCTTCGAGTAGCGCCAAAAGACCCTGCACAGTATATTTTGAAATATAAAATTTTAAGAGCAAAACGTGCACCGATTGAGCAGCAGATAGAAGCTCTTTGTGAATTTAAAAAGGCAGAATATATTGAAGAATGGGCATATGAACTGGCAAAGAGATATCAGGAAGCTGGGATGACAGCAGAATGTCTGGAAGAATGTGACGATCTTATCCTTTGGTTTAGTGAAGGAAAGTATGTTTATAAAGCTATGGAATTAAAAATGCAGTATAAGCCACTTACCCCTTCTCAGCAGGAAAAATACGATCACAGATATGAAAAGCCGGCATCTGTAACAGATCGAATTCCAAACGTAGAAAAGTATCAGAAAGAAAAAGAGCAAGTAGTAAATAAAGTAAAAGAGGAATCCCAATCTTCTGACGGGAAAACAAGGTGTGATTTTTCAGAGATAACACTAAAAAAACCAGAACCAGTACCCGTGAAGGAAGAAAAGGAAAAAGAAGAACCTGCAGAAGAGCCGGTAAAGGAAGAAAAGAAAAAAGTCCCTGAAAAAAAACTAGAGAAAAAAGAATCCATAGAGGACATTTTACAACGCTTGGAAAAGAAAGGGATTGCAAAAACGATGAAACTGGAAGATGCCATAAAAGTATTGCTGAATCCAGAATTAGAAGAAACCATGCAACAAGAAGAGCAGAGTGAAGGTGTGGTAGAAGGACCAGCGCAAGAGTCCGACAAGGACAATTTTGTTGATGAACTTCCGGAACTAGAAACTGCTATAGAAGAAATAGAGTCTGTCATTGACGTGAATCTTGTGAGTGAGATCACAGCAAAAAGGGATAGAAAGTTTACTCGGTTTGATCCTGATTTAGAAGAACTTAAGGCAGAGCCACTTGAGACCGAGGTGTCACATCATACGGAGGAGTTGTCAGATGAGACAGCAGAACTACCAGAAGAAGTAGAAGAACTGTCAGATGAGACAGCAGAGCTACCAGAAGAAGTAGAAGAATTGTCAGATGAGACAGCAGAGCTACCGGAAGAAGTAGAAGAATTGTCAGATGAGACAGCAGAGCTACCGGAAGAAGTAGAAGAACTGTCAGACGAGACAGCAGAGCTACCGGAAGAGATTTTGGAGTTGTCAGAAGAGGAAGCAGAAATCTTGGACGAATCCGAAGACTTCTTAGAGGAATCCGAAGACTTCTTAGAGGAATCTGAAGAAATACTAGATGAAACAGTGGAAATGCCGAGTGGAATAACAGAACTGTTAGATGAAACCGTAGAGATGCCAAGTGGAATAGAAGATCTCTTAGATGAGACGGCAGAGTTGCCAGAAGAAATCTTGGAGTTATCGGAAGAGGAAGCAGAAACACTGGACGAATCCGAGGACTTCTTAGAGAAATCTGAAGAAATACTAGGAGAAATAGAAGAATTATCACTAGAAAAGTTATTAGACGAGTCTGAAAATGAAAGTTTAGATGGGATGGAAGAGGTTGAAATGGAAAAAATCAAGAAGGATACAACTCCGATACTACCAGAAGAAATTCAAAGACTAATTGATGAAATTGAAGGTGTTCAGCCACAAGTTGTTGAGGAAAAAGAAATTCCAAAAACAGAAAAAGTAGAAGAGGAACCACATGAAAACATGGGCGAGGTTACACAGCAACTTCGTATAGATGACATTGAGGCATTCCTTAACGAAGAAGAAGATTTCACAGATGCTTTGGAAGGCAACGAGCAGGAAGAAGAACTGGAAGATTCTCTAGGAGAAGAACTAGAAGAAGAGGAAGAACTTGCAGATGCTTTTGAAGAAGAGTTTGAGGATGCTTTTGAAGAAGAGCTAGATGAAGAAGAAGAACTAGTCGATACGTTGGAAGAAGAGTTTGAGGATGAGGAAGAGCTTACCGATACCTTTGAAGAAGAACTAGACGACGAGGAAGAGCTTGCCGATACCTTTGAAGAAGAGCTAGATGACGAGGAAGAGCTTACCGATACCTTTGAAGAAGAGCTGGAAGAAGAGGAAGAACTTGCAGATGCTTTTGAAGAAGAACTAGAAGACGAAGAAGAACTTACCGATATGTTCGATGATGACGATCAACACGGATATCTAGATGAAGAATTTGAAGAAGATTATGAAGATATTCAAGCTGGATTTGAAGCGGAATTTAGAGTGAATCCAGAAAATCAAAATGAAATAGATGACAGAGAAGTTCCAGACGAAGAGGAATTTAGCTTATTATCAAAGAGTACGCCTCTTAGTAGAAAAGAAACGGCAAAATTAATTGCAACTGGAAAAACAGCACCACTTCCAATGAATGAAATTTCTGATGCATTGTCTATGTCAGGTACTGGATTTTTAGTACATGGTCGTTATGATTTGGAAACACAAAGCGAGATTGGTACAAGAGCAGGACTTACAGAGGAACAGAAAAAACTGTTTTCATATTTTGTTCCAGTAAGAGGAATGAGTGAGCAGCTTGTGGATGTTCTCGAGCAAGAGCGCAACTGTACAAATCGTAGAGGTACTTCTAAGACAGGCAACCTTTTAATCATTGGAAATAAAGGAAATGGAAAAACAGTTCTTGCGGTTGATGTTGTAAAGGCAATTCAAAAGCAAAGAAACGTTCGAAAAGGAAAAGTTGCAATTGTAACAGGAGAATCTCTTAATAAAAAGAAAATCGGTGAAATTTGTGATAAGCTCTATGGCGGTGCATTGATCATAGAGAAAGCGTCCAAAATGAATGAAAAGACAGTTGCACGTCTTAATAAGGCGATGGAAAGAGATACCGGTGAACTTCTGATTGTGTTAGAAGAGCAAAGAAAACCTCTAGAAAGACTTCTTGCATCTAACAGAGAATTTAGAAGAAAATTCACAAGCCGTTTGGAAGTTCCAATTTTTATTAATGATGAACTTGTTACATTTGGTCAGACCTATGCACAGGAGAATGGATATCGAATTGATGAAATGGGAATTCTTGCATTGTATAGCAGAATTGATGCTTTGCAGCGAGAAGATCATTCCGTTACAATTGCAGAAGTCAAAGAAGTGATGGATGAGGCAATTGGACATTCCAAGAAAACATCTGCGAAGAAACTTGTTAAAAAAGTTTTTGGAAAAAACACAGATGATAAGGATCGAGTAATTCTATCAGAAAAAGATTTTAATATTTAATTTTTGTAAAGTTTAGACAGTTTGTTTCACGCGGTTCGCTGCGAAACAGGCTGTCTTTTTATGTATAAAAAATAAATTTAAACAATTTAACTAATTTTTTATAGCATCCCTGTTTTCTCTTTCTTTTTTTATGTATTTCAAGTATAATTGATGTATAAAAAATGAGCTGAGAGGTGGGCTTTATGGGAAATAAAAAAACCGTACAAAAGAAATATCAGCCTTATGAATTTGGTGAACTTGATCATTATCTGTTTGGTCAGGGAACACATTATAAGATTTATAATAAACTTGGCGCTCACAAAGCAACGGTAAAGGGAGTAACTGGAATTTATTTTTCAGTATGGGCTCCAAATGCGAGACGAGTTTCTGTAGTTGGGGAGTTCAATGACTGGGATTTCGAAAAAAATTATATGGATCGCCAGGAACCTACAGGTGTTTATACCTGCTTTATAAAAGAGGCAAAGGAAGGGCAATTATATAAGTTTTGTATCGAAACGATGCAGGGTAAACGCATTTTTAAGGCAGATCCTTATGCAAACTATGCGGAGCTTCGTCCAGGAACTGCATCAATCATTACGGATATTTCTGATTTAAAATGGTCAGATCAGCAGTGGATGACTGCACGAGAAACATGGGATATGGAAAAAAATCCACTTTCTATCTATGAAGTTCATTTGGGATCTTGGATGAGACATCCAGGTCGTGAGAATGAAGGATTTTATACATATCGTGAATTTGCCAAAGCAATTACAAAATATGTAAAAGAAATGGGATATACCCATATTGAGTTGATGGGGATGCTTGAGCACCCATATGATGGATCCTGGGGATATCAGGTGACTGGCTATTATGCGCCTACATCAAGATATGGAACACCAGAAGATTTTGCATACATGATAAATTATTTGCATAAGAATAAAATTGGAGTCATTTTAGATTGGGTTCCAGCTCATTTTCCAAAAGATGCCCATGGATTGGCAGAATTTGATGGAACACCAATTTATGAATACGCAGATCCGAAAAAAGGAGAGCATCCAGACTGGGGAACCAAGATTTTTGATTATGGAAAACCAGAAGTTCAGAATTTCCTAATTGCAAATGCTCTATTTTGGATTGAAAATTATCACATTGATGGACTTAGAGTAGATGCGGTTGCATCTATGCTTTATCTTGATTATGGCAAGCAGGATGGACAGTGGATTGCCAATAAATATGGTGGCAATCAGAATCTTGAAGCCATTGAGTTCTTTAAACATCTTAATTCCGTAGTTCTTGAAAGAAATAAAGGAGCTATGATGATAGCAGAAGAGTCAACCGCGTGGCCAAAAGTAACCGGTGCTCCAGAAGAGGGAGGACTTGGATTTAGTCTAAAATGGAATATGGGATGGATGCATGATTTTACCGAATATATGAAATTAGACCCTCTGTTCCGCAAAAATGCTCATTATCAAATGGCTTTTTCTATGGAGTATGCATATAGTGAGAATTATGTTCTTGTATTATCTCACGATGAAGTGGTCCATTTAAAATGTTCCATGGTAAATAAAATGCCAGGAGTTGGATTTGATAAAATTGCCAATTTAAAAGTTGGATATGCTTACATGATTGGGCATCCAGGAAAGAAATTGTTGTTTATGGGACAAGACTTTGGACAGCTACGAGAATGGAGCGAGGAAAGAGAGTTGGATTGGTTTTTGCTTGCAGAACAGTCTCATCAACAGCTACAGTTGTTTTTTAAAGACCTTCTACATCTCTATAAGAAAAACAAAGCACTCTATGAATTAGACCATGAGCCAGAAGGGTTTGAATGGATCAACAAAGATGATACATTCCGTAGTATTTTTAGTTTTGTCAGACATTCAAAAAATGATAAGAAAAATTTGTTATTTGTGTGTAACTTTACACCGGTAGAGCGATCAGATTATCGTGTAGGTGTGCCGCGCAAAAAGCAGTACAAATTAGTCTTAAATAGTGACGAAGCGAAATATGGCGGAAGTGGCGAAGAACGTCCGATGGTTTACAAAGCAGAAAAGCAAGAATGCGATGGAAAGCCATATTCATTTGCCTATTCTCTCCCAGGCTATGGAGTTGCGGTATTTGAATTTTAGAATGCAATCTATTTAGAAAAGAGCAAAGGAAGAATCATACCTTTGCTTTTTTTGTAGCACAAATAAATTTATTTTAAATGAATGAAAGAAAAAGATAGGATTTTAAAGACAACTGTATTATACTAATTCTATGTATAATTGTGAAAGTAAGAATAAAAGGAGTTATAAAATATGAGGCTTAGAAATATTCCAAGAGCTGAAGGCACAATTCAGAGCCATGATAAAGTAATAAAACGCCCAGAGGCACAAAAAAAGTGTTGGAGCCAGGTGTTTGGAAATAAAAATCCGATTCACATTGAAATTGGAATGGGAAAAGGAAGGTTCCTTTTGAATATGGCAGCAAAATATCCAGAAATTAATTTTGTTGGTATAGAAAGATATTCCAGCGTTTTACTTCGTGCCCTTGAAAAATATGATACCGAGGAGTTTTGTGAACTGAAAAATATTCGATTTATTTGTATGGATGCAAGAGATATTGCAGAAGTATTTGCAGAAGATGAGGTAAGTAAGATTTATCTTAATTTTTCGGATCCATGGCCAAAGGCAAGACATGCAAAGAGAAGACTTACGTCTACAGAATATTTTGAACGCTATGAAAAAATATTAAAGCACGGACATTCTGTGGAATTTAAAACAGACAATACAGAGCTTTTTGAATTTTCATTGGAACAGGTAAAAGAAGCTGGCTGGATATTGGAAAATTTCACTTATGATTTACATCATTGCGATCTTTTAAACAAAGGGAACGTGATGACAGAGTATGAAGAGAAATTTTCAAAGAAAGGAAATCCAATTAATAAGCTCATTGCTGTGAGAAAATAGTTCCCATCTCCTTTTGCCTATCATATATTAGTGTATAGACAGATATGGGGAATCTATGATGGGAAAAGGAAAGTGGAAATGCTGTATTTGTCAGCATCTTTATCACAAGAAAAAGTTGAATTGTAAAATTATATGTATATTAAATTCTTTTGACGAAGTATATAGAATATTGAATGGAAAAAGCAGGTGTTAAAATAAAATAAATAAAAAAATGTAAAAAATCACTTGCTTTTTTCATATCTGTGATATATAATATTAAATGCGTCACAGATATGAAAGTGATGAAATTGAATAAGCGCGATTAGCTCAGCTGGCAGAGCACCTGACTCTTAATCAGGGTGTCCGGGGTTCGAACCCCCGATCGCGCATTTTAGAAGCACTGTTTTTGTGGAAGAGTATCCACAGGGGCGGTGTTTTTTTGTGTTGCGAGACAAGCGAAAACATAAAAAATTAGTATGAGAATCAAAGTTATCAACAAATATATGTGGATAAGTGTCGAAAAAGTGGGGATAAGTAGTAAAAAAGTGTTAAAAAGTATGATTTTAGTATGAAAAAAGATGGGAATAACATATAGAAAAATGTGGGAAAAACAGAAGAGACATAGAAATCGGAGGGTTATCCATAGGTTATCCATAGGTTATACCAGACTTATCAACATAGTTATCAACAAATGTGTATAATTCATGCAGTTGAAAAAAATCAGTCAATTTGTGTAAAAATTTACGCTATAATTAGAGAAATATTGAAATTTATTGTGTTTAACACAAAAGCGTCATATACTATAAGGTACAATATGAAGGTTAAAATACGTTTTACAGTTAAATTTGTCCATTATAAGTTTGAAATATACAAGAATAGATTGAAAAAAACGATATAAGGAGGATAAGTATATTATGGGAATTGAAGCGGCATTTATGGTGCCTCATCCACCAGTGATTATTCCAAAGGTTGGAAAAGGGGAAGAAGGAAAAATAAGCAAAACAAAAGAGGCATATGAGGAAGTTGCCAGCAGGATTGAAAAACTTAAGCCGGATACAATTGTTATTATTTCTTCTCATCAGACAATGTATGCAGATTATTTTCATATTTCACCGAGAAAATCAGCAAAGGGTAATTTTGAAAAGTTTAAAGTTTCTTCTGTAAATATGGCTGTAAAATATGATACAGAATTTGTTGATGAAATCGTTTCTATTGCCCAGTCTCATCATGTGCCAGCAGGTACAAAAGGTGAAAAAGATAAGATGTTAGATTATGGAACCATGATTCCCCTGACATTTGTGAATCAGAAATGGAAAGAATACAAGCTTGTGCGAATTGGCTTATCAGGACTTCCATTTACAAGACATTATGAATTAGGTCAGTGTGTGAAAGAGGCAGCAAATAGATTAGGGCGGAAAACAGTTGTGATTGCAAGTGGAGATTTATCCCATAGAATGCAAAAAGATGGACCTTATGGATATGTTACAGAAGGTCCGAAATATGATGAAAAAGTGATGAATATTATGGAACATGCAAGATTTGATGAACTGTTTAATTTTGATGAAGGAGTTTTAGCAAAGGCGGCAGAGTGTGGACATCGAACCTTTCTTGTTTTGGCAGGGTCTTTGGATCATACAGCTGTTCAGGCGGAGAAGCTTTCTTATGAAGGTCCCTTTGGTGTAGGGTATGGTATTTGTTCTTACCGTGTACTAGGGGAAGATAAGGAATGTAATTTCAAGGAAAAATACATAGCAAGAGAAGAAAGAAAAATAGAGGAGTACAAAAAGAAAGAAGATGGTTTTGTATCCCTTGCAAGAAGTGCAATTAAAGAATATGCAACATCAGGAGAAATTCTAAGAGTGCCAAATCCATTGCCAGAGGAATTATGCCATAAAAAAGCAGGGGCATTTGTGCTGATTAAGGAAGCAGGAAAATTAAGAGGATGCATTGGGACCATAGAACCAGTCAAAGAGTCTCTTGCGGAAGAAATTATATGCAATGCAGTAAATGCGGCATTCCATGATCCAAGATATGCACCGATTAGAAAAGATGAATTGAAACGCTTGGAAATTATAGTAGATGTAACTGGAGAATTGGAAGAGATAGATTCTACAGAAATGTTAGATATTGATCGTTATGGAGTCATTGTAAGCAGAGGGCGCAAGAAAGGATTTTTATTGCCTAATCAAAATGGCCTTGAAACCGTGGAACAGCAGGTTGCGATTGCAAGAAAAAATGCTGGGGTAAAGCCAAAAGAAAAAGTAAAAATGGAACGATTTGAAGTTGTACGACATATTTAAATGACAAAAAGTGGCTTGATCGCCACTTTTTGTACTATGATTGTAAAAAAACAAATTCTGTTTCAGAAGAATAAGTAGGGCTGAATTTATAATTAAGTCGGTCAAATTTCTTGACAGTATCAATGTCCGTTACTTGTTTTTCTGCCAGGTAGCGTACCATTTCCCCACGTGCGATTTTCGCCATAGTTCCTTTGACTTTTATTTTTCCATTTACTTCTTCTCCAAAGGTGCAAGTGACAAAGGATCTCTCGTTCTTAACGAAAGGAAGTACCGATTTACTGTATTCACTAGAAGCAAGATTTAAAATATGTGTGGTGTGGTCCAAAGTTAATTCTTGATAGATTAGATCGGACCAAAAAGCATAAAGATCTTTGGCATGTTCTGTTTTTAGAAGTGTTTGCATTTCCAAACGGTAGGGAATGACGCCGTCAAAGGGTTTTAAAATTCCATAAAAACCAGATAGGATTCTAAGATGATTGGAAACATATTCTAACTGGGAAGATTCTAAAACGCGAGCTCCAATGTGTTGATACTGAATTCCCTCATAAGAGAAAAGCGCAGGAGTTATGGCTTGTTTCGGATCATAAGCGTGAAGTCTTTCATAATTCTGAAGGGCCAATTTATCGCTGCACTTCCAAAGTGTTTGCAATTCTTTCAGTGTCATTTTACGTAATTCTTGATGCAGATACATGGTTTTATCAAGATACACAGGGACGGTTATATTTCCAGTAAATTCATCGTCTATCACCATTTTTTTTGCAGGAGAAATTATGATTTTGAGCATTTTAAGTTCCTTTCTTTCTATTCTATCAAATATCTGCTATAATCCTCTTCAGTGTAAGGGATTTTTTTATGAAAATCAAGAATAGAAAATAGGAGATACATACATGGATAAAAGAGTAATATTAGCCTCTGCTTCTCCAAGAAGAAGAGAATTGTTGGAGCAGATCGGAATTGTATTTGAGACGGGAGTAAGTGATCAAGAGGAGAGATATGTAAGCACCAAACCATCTGAGATTGTAAAAGAACTGGCTTCTCAAAAGGCTCGCAATGTAGCATCTGAAATAAAGGGAGAATTGAAAAATACAATCATTATCGGTGCAGATACGATTGTAGTATTAGACAATCAGATTTTAGGAAAACCAAAGGATGAAGAGGACGCATGTCAAATGCTTCGCAACCTTCAGGGAAATTGTCATCAAGTATTTACAGGAACAGCAATTCTTTCCTATGATGAGAAGGGAGCGCTTACTGTAGACACACATGCAGAAGAGACAAAGGTATTTGTTCATGAAATGAAGGAATCAGAAATCAAAAGTTATGTTAAGACAGGGGAACCTATGGATAAAGCGGGGGCTTATGGAATTCAGGGACGATTTGCAGCATACATCGAAAAGATTGAAGGGGATTATTACAATGTTGTTGGCTTACCAGTATCCTATGTTTATCAGAAGATTAAAAGGGAAATGGGGGAATAAAATGAGAGAAAGAAAAGCATCCAACTGCGAATATTGTATGAATTATGAGTATGATGAAGAATATGAATGCTATGTGTGTATGCAAAATTTAGATGAAGATGAAATGGGACGATTTATTACGGGGAATTTCAAAGAATGTCCATATTACCGGGCAGGAGATGAATACCGGATTGTACGTAAGCAAATGTAGAAAGGGGATGTTATGAAACATATAAAAAAAGCAGTAAAAATGGAATTAAGGGAGCACAAAAGTTCATTTTTTGTATATCTGATCTTGCGGCTTTTTGTTTTGATCACAATGGTACTCCAGTTTTTTAACGGCAATTATGAAAATGTATTTCTTTGCATATTGACATTGCTTTTGCTCATTGTTCCCAGCTTTTTGCAAGTGACTTTAAAGGTTGAAATACCAAGTACATTGGAAGTGATCATCCTAATTTTTATTTTTGCAGCAGAGATTTTGGGAGAAATTCAAGCATATTATATTGTCTTTCCTTTTTGGGATACGGTGCTACATACATTAAATGGATTTCTTGCAGCAGCCATTGGGTTTTCGCTGGTAGATCTATTGAATCAAAGTGATAGAATGTTGTTTAAATTATCGCCTTTATTTACAGCCATTGTTGCATTTTGTTTTTCTATGACGATCGGGGTGTGTTGGGAATTTTTTGAATTCGGTATGGACCAGATTTTTCACATGGATATGCAAAAAGACACGATTGTTCATTGCATCTCTACGGTTATGCTTGATCCTACAAAGGGCAATCATGTAAAGACAATAGCGGGGATTACAGATGTAGCAATCAATGGAAGCAATTTAGGATTGGGTGGATATCTGGATTTAGGTTTAATTGACACAATGAAAGATCTGATCGTGAACTTTATTGGAGCGGTCGTATTTTCTGTTATTGGATATTTCTATGTAAAAAATAGAGGGAAAGGCTCTATTGCAAAGCGATTTATTCCAAGGAAAAAAACAGAAGAAAAAGATTTCTTACAAATGGTTATCAAGGATGACAAGTCATAATACCTTGCAATTTAAAAGGCTTTATACTACAATTGTTGTGTATATCAAAAGTTGTGGTTAGAAGGAGTAAGATCGAGGAGAGGTAAATAATGGAGAAGTATGAACAACGTTCGATTATAGAAATTATGAACGAAGTATTGAGTACCATACGCGATTACTACGATTCAGAATACGTATACTATATAGAAAAAGATGCAGATGAGATTCTTACGATCTATGAATGGTGTGCACAAAATATACCATGGCAGAGAGAAAAAGTAAAAATGCTAGAGCCAGAGCAGTATCCAAGATGGCTCCAACAGGAAATTACGGATACAACGGAAGCGGATTATAGCATCTTTCGACCTTTGAATGAAGAAGTCACTGCTGTGCTTGCAGTGGTAGGGGTGCATAAAGGAGGATGTGAATTATCCCTTATGCGAGCAGTGCTCCCATATATTTCAGAGGCTATTATTTTACAAAAGACACAGATGCAGCAACAATATTTAAGTTACCACGATAATCTGACAGGACTTCTTAATAGAAATAGCTTTGTGGCTTATATTGAGGAGGTAAAGCAAGAAGAATTAAAATCAGCGGGGGCATTGTCTGTAGATATTAATGGGCTTAAAAATTTTAATAAAGAATTTGGAAGAAACTACGGGGATGAGATCGTAACCCGTGTAGGAGAGGTTTTAGAGGAGTATTTTAAAGGAGCCATGGTCTTTCGTCTTACAGGAGATGAATATCTGGTTATTATGGAAAATATTACCTATGAACAGTTTGTACATAACGTAAATGATACCCACAATAAACTAGATAACATCAGTTTGGGATTGGTATCTATGGGGTATGCATGGCAAAAGGTAGAGATTAGTATGAATGATCTGGTGTCACATGCAGAAGACATGATGCGTGAGGAGAAGCGTAAGTACTATAAAAATCGAAAAAAAGGTCATCATGAACCTGTGATTAAGCAGGATCTTTTGGATGATATAGAAGCAGGACGCTTTATTGTATGCCTTATTCCGAAAATGGATGTTGTAACAGAAGAAGTTGTTGGAGCAGAGGCGGTTGTGCGTTATCATCATCCGGATCTTGGAGTGATGAATCCTCAAAGATACATGACCTTACTGGAAGAGACAAAACTTTCTCATTTTTTGGATTTGTATGTGTTTGAACAAGTGTGCAAGACGCTCCAAAAGTGGGAACAGCAAGGAAAAGAAATGGTATCTATATCAGTGAATTTATCTAGTTCAACACTTCAACAAGAAGATTTTACAAAGAAAATGCTTGAGATTGTGAACCAATACCATGTTCCATGCGAATACCTTGAGGTAGAAGTTTCTGAATCTTATACAAATATGAATCAAGAGATGCTATCAGAAACAGGCAATAAGATTCGAAAAGAAAATATCAGAGTCATTTTAGACCATTTTGGGGCAAAGGAGTCTAGTTTCTCGATTCTTACAATTATGAAATTTGATGGACTGAAGTTGGATAAGAGTCTTATTACAAATATTGTTGGAAATAATCATAATCAGATTGTTGCAAAAGCAGTTATTGATGTGTGTCACCAGATGGGCGCATATGTAATTGCATCTGACATAGAGACACAAGATCAGTTGAATGTATTAAAAGAACTGGGATGTGATTATGCGCAAGGCAGTTTATTTAATAAAGCAATTACATTGGACACATTTGAGGTTCGCTATTTGACACGGTAGGAAGAGGGGGACCTATGGTAGGGGTATGGATTGCAGATGTGACACCTCTGTATGATGAAAACAGATATGAAGTGTTCTATAAATCTGTTCCAGAATTTAGAAAAAAGAAAGCAGATCGATTACATTCTACGCAGAAAAAAGCACAAAGTATCGGTGCCTGGCATCTGTTGGAGAGAATTGTTGGAAACTGTGAAGAAGGAAAAATTCCAGCATTTAATCTCTCGCATTCCGGTGACTATGTATTATGTGCAGTCGATATGGATGGAAATAAAGATACACATATTGGTTGTGATATAGAACAAGTTCAAAATGTAAATTTAAAAATTGCAGAGCGGTTTTTTTGTGAAAATGAGTACAAGTATATATTAAAACAGAATTCACAGGCGAAACAATATGATGCTTTTTATAGATATTGGGTGTTAAAGGAAAGTTATGTGAAAGCAACTAGGAAAGGCTTATCGCAGGGGACAAAGAGTTTCGAAATCCAGCTCGCTACCCCGCCGAAAATGATAAAAAAGCCAAAGGAATCCAAAGAGTATTATTACCAAGAGTTCCAGATCAATGGATTACCATATAAAATAGCAGTCTGTTCAGATCGAAAGGAAATTTGTACAACGATCAAAACGGAATTTATGGATTGCTTTTATAATAAAATCCCTAAGTAGAAGTAGTTTTAGAAAGGAAACACAAATGAACATTAGAAAAAAAAGACTGATTAAAAAGGCAATGATAATCGGTGCTGTACTAGGAGCGGCAGCGGGAATTTTGCTCACATTTCTTGCGGCAAAGAAAGTGGTCAATTCGGAGCGTAAAAAATTAACAACTCAGGTTCAGAACTTAAAGAAAGAAAACAAGAAGTTAAATAGCATGGTAGACCGGTCAGATAGTATCAATTCTGCAGCGACCTTGTCTACAAAACCACCTAAAAATTGGGAACTGGTTTTGGTGAGCAATGAGTATCCTTTGGATGAGAAATACAAACCAAAATTAACAGAGATTGAAAAAGAAAGATACGTTGACAGTAGAATTGCAGAAGACACAAAAAGAATGCTCAAAGATGGAGAAGAAGCTGGAATGAAATTTTATGTTGTGTCTGCTTATCGGTCCATGGAAGATCAAAAGAAAGTGTTTAATGAAAATATGCAATTAAAGGTGAATGAGGGAGACTCTTACATAGACGCATATTACAATACAGCGAAAGCCATCTCAGCTCCAAATTGTAGTGAACACTCTCTTGGGTTATCACTGGATATCGTATCTTCAGAGTATGATGAACTAGATTCTGCTCAGGCAGATACAAAAGAAGCCAAATGGTTGGCAGAAAATGCATACAAATATGGATTTATCCTTCGCTATCCAAAGGGAAAAGAGGAGATCACACATATTACATTTGAACCATGGCATTATCGCTATGTGGGCAAAGAAGCGGCTGAACAAATCACAAAGAAAAAGATTACATTTGAAGAATATTTAGGCGTAAATCCAAAATAAAATAAACAGATAAAATGTCAATTAGGCACACTCCAAATGAGGGGTGTGCCTTTTCCTGTTGCTTGACGCTTTTTCCTAGATTTGATAAAATAATACGTAAGAAAATCATCGGTTTATTAGGAAATAAGACAATACTGAGCTTTTCATTATAGGGGAGAATAAGGAGGAGTTTATGGAAAATCTTACATTTGGAGAACAGGTCAAAATCATTTTGAACCGTAAAAATATGACCATCAAAGAACTAGCAGAGATCATTGAAAAACGCACAGGAAAGAAAATGTCGAGACAGAATCTGACACAACGTCTCGGAAGAGATAATTTTCAGGAACAAGATATGAGAATGATCGCATCCATCTTAGAATGTCCATTTCATTTAAGTATATTATCCAATGAGTCACAGACAAAATCCACAGCAAAAGATAAATTAGGGGAACCAAGAGAAGTTGAGATGACAATTGGGGATTTGTATCAAATTCATGAAGAATTGACACAACTAGAAAAGGAAACAGCATTAGGGAAAAAAGACATCAAAGAGATTAAGAAAGAACATGGAAACTTAGGAGGCGGAGCTTTTCTTAGAGACGATGGTAACGTTTCAGAAGATTTTCAACCGGTTATTCAACATCATGATTTAGAGGAAGATAGAGAATTAGGCGAAGTGAATCCATACACGAGAAGAGAATATCGGACAAATAGTGTCCGTATGCATCCCACGAGAATTGGATATGTGCAAGTGTATGATAGACAAAGTCACAGTTGGACAGATATGACAGAATGGGCTTTTTTAGGATATCAGGAGCGAAAAAAACAAGCCCTAGGAGAAGAATATGAGCCACCGATTTATTTAGATTAATAAAGAAAGTAGGATGCAGTATGGAATGGGAAACATTGCTTTCAACAAAAAGAATGCGGCCAGGGCCTGGAAACTCAAACGGGAGAAACCTAGACCTTCGTAGTGAATTTGAAAAAGACTACCACAGGATCATAGGAAGTGCTTCCTTCCGCAGGCTTCAGGATAAGACACAAGTATTTCCATTGGATAAAAGTGATTTTATTCGTACAAGACTGACCCATTCACTGGAAGTATCATCTTTTGCAAAGTCACTTGGGCAGAATATAGGGGAGAACATTCTTTCGCGTAACGTAGAAGGATTTACGACGCAAATGAAAGAAGATATCTGCCATATTTTGCAGTGCGCAGGTTTAATCCATGACATAGGAAATCCGCCATTTGGACACTTTGGAGAAGAAGCAATCAGGGGGTGGTTCATAGAGAACCTTCCCCTGTTAAAGTTTAAAGAGACGTATGCAAAGGATCTTTTCAGCGATCAGATGAAAGAAGATTTCTATCATTTTGAAGGAAACGCACAGGCCCTTCGACTCGTCACAAGACTTCATTATCTTGTAGATGAACATGGTATGAATCTTACCTATGCTCTATTAAATACAATTATAAAATATCCAGTTTCCTCCGTGCAAATTGACCCATCCACAGGAAATGTGAAAGATAAGAAAATGGGTTATTATTTTGCGGAGCAGCAAATTTATCAAGAAATTGCAAAAGCAACTGGTACGCAAGGCTGTAGACATCCGTTGACTTATATTTTAGAGGCAGCAGATGATCTGGCATATAAAACGGCAGATATTGAAGATGCCTTTGTCAAAGGATTTTTGTCTTACCATGCCTTTGAAAATGAATTGGAGAAATTACATATTGCACATCCACAGCATCAATTTGATGGGGTGTTGCAATTAAGAAAATTATATGAAAGAGGATGCGAAAAACAAGTTTCTAATCCGGAAGCATATGCCGTAAAAAATTGGATTGTGAGAGCACAGGGAGTTTTGATTGGAAGTGCAACGTCTGGGTTTTCAGAAAATTACGATGCAATTATGGCAGGAACGTATCAACAGGATATTTTTCACGACACATGGGGAGAGCCACTGATGGATCTCTTAGGAGATATTGCGTATCGATATGTATTTTCATCAAAGGCAATCTACAAGATGGAACTTGCAGAGGATGTGATCTTAAAATTTCTCATGGACAGACTGGTCCATGCAGCGTTGTATTTTGACACAGATGTTCCATTAAATGCCATCGACCAAAGGGTAATGTCTTTCATTTCAGATAATTACAAAAACGCCTATCGAAAGCAGGCAGAAGGGAAGAACGAAGCGGAGAAACTGTATCTTCGTCTACTCCTTGTGACAGATTATGTCTGTGGGATGACAGATGGGTACGCAAAGCGCTTGTATCAAGAATTAAATGGTTTGATTTAGGTGACTTTGTTAAAGATAGCGGCACCAGTACCCAAAAGATTCATCGGGGTCTCTTTCATATTCGGAAAGTTGGACTTCAGTTAGATAAGATTGAACAAATATAGGAAAACCAAAGAGGTTGGCAGCTTTTGCTTCTTCGCAAGAGTACAGTCCGGGAATTCCAAGTTGCAAATGCCCATTTTCTTCCACAAGGAGAAGATGTTTATAATTGCGACATCCGTGCATAAGGAAGCTGTTGTTGGCAAGACTCCAATATTGTCTGGGAAGACAGCAAAGATCTTTTCGTTGAATTTTTTGGATGTTTCGCGCGGGAGGAGTGTCTTTCGAAGGGGGTTCTGGGAGCGGTTGGATCTCTTGCAAGTGTTTTAACTGATCTACATTTAGAGAATACCCCTCTTCTAAAATGGCATAGTAGTATTGCCCATCGGATAAAAGAAAACCAGTCAATTCAGAGAAGTGTTTCTTTGCAGGAAGATCAAAGTCACTGATTTTAAGATGGGTGCAGATCGAAGAATTATGGATGGGAAGCTCTAACAGATCAAGAAGATAGGTGGTTTCCTCTTCTTGAAAAAGTGCAGAAAGGTGTACTGGGTTGTCGGGGGTGAAGGAAAGTGTCTGCGCATGAATTTGAAGACAGTATGTTTGAAAGCAGGTTGTAATTCTTATGAAGCCCGTATTTCGAAGTTGTTGATCTTTCTTGTATTCATACAAATAATAAGTACCAGAATTCATGTTATACCTCTGATCTTGTCTTTCTTTTAATGTAATTTATTCGCAAGATTAAGAGATTAGAACTGAAAATATAGAATGTAAAATTAGGAAGAAAGCGAGAATAAAATGACACAAGATGAAAAATATATGAAGGAAGCGATAAAACAGGCAAAAAAAGCGTATGCTTTGGAGGAAGTTCCCATTGGCTGTGTAATCGTTTATGAAGATCGAATTATAGGAAGAGGTTACAATAGACGAACGACCGATAAAAATACATTGGCACACGCTGAGTTGCAGGCAATTCGAAAAGCCAGTAGAAAATTAGAAGATTGGAGACTGGAAGACTGTACATTGTACGTTACCCTAGAGCCCTGTCAGATGTGCTCAGGAGCCATTGTTCAGGCAAGAGTCAAACGAGTTGTTGTAGGATGTATGAATCCAAAAGCAGGATGTGCAGGATCCATTTTGAATCTCCTTGATATGAAGGAGTTTAATCATCAAGTGGAACTTACAACAGGAGTATTAGAAGAAGAATGTAGTGGGATGATGAAGCAGTTTTTTAAGGAACTGCGAGAAAAACAGAAAAAAAAGAAAAAAGAAAAAAAAGAAAACTCTGTCAGCAATTAAGCGACAGAGTTGTTTACTTTTTACGTGCATTACGCTTCGAATGCTTCTCAACAAACGTTACCTTAGCAGTTAACTGGCCGCAGGCACCCTTACGGCACCCGGAAGGTTCTGCTTAGTGCTGCT
>JARHYE010000026.1 GCA_029258605.1 Ruminococcus sp. | reverse complement strand
GTACGTGAGAAGAAATATACAAAAGACGTACTTGTAGAGTATGTAACAGAAGAAGGAATGCCAGTCTTAACAAGCAGCATCAAGCTTATGAAAGACGTAAAAGTAATCAATACAAGTCTTTTAAAAGATGTACCATATGGTTATGAAGTTGCAGAAAAAGGCGACATTGCAATCAAGAACAACAAAGTAACAGTAGTTGTACGTGAGAAGAAGTATACAAAAGATGTAGTTGTAAATTATGTAACAGAAGAAGGAATGCCAGTTTTAACAAGTGGAATTAAACTTCATAAAGATGTTACAGCAATCAATACAAGCATCTTAAAAGATGTACCATATGGTTATGAGATCGCAATTGCAGGAGATATTGCAATTGAAAACAACACAATTACAGTAGTGGTACGTGAAAAAGAATATACAAAAGATGTACTTGTAGACTACGTAACAGAAGAAGGAAAACCAGTCTTAACAAGCAGCATCAAGCTTATGAAAGACGTAACAGTAGTTAATACAAGCCTTTTGAAAGATGTACCATATGGTTATGAACTTGCAAAAGTTGGAGATTTAGAAATCAAAGATAACAAATTAACAGTAGTTGTACGTGAGAAGAAATATACAAAAGACGTACTTGTAGAGTATGTAACAGAAGAAGGAATGCCAGTCTTAACAAGCAGTATTAAGCTTATGAAAGACGTAACAGTAGTTAATACAAGCCTTTTGAAGGACGTACCATACGGTTATGAACTTACAGTTGTTGGAGATTTAGAAATCAAAGATAACAAATTAACAGTAGTTGTACGCGAAAAAGAATATACAAAAGATGTACTTGTAGACTATGTAACAGAAGATGGAAAACCAGTCTTAACAAGCAGCATCAAACTTATGAAAGATGTAACAGTAGTCAATACAAGCCTTTTGAAAGATGTACCATACGGTTATGAACTTGCAGTTGTTGGAGATTTAGAAATCAAAGATAACAAATTAACAGTAGTGGTACGTGAAAAGAAATATACAAAAGATGTACTTGTAGATTATGTAACAGAAGATGGAAAACCAGTCTTAACAAGCAGTATCAAGCTTATGAAAGATGTAACAGTAGTCAATACAAGTCTCTTAAAAGATGTACCATATGGCTACGAACTTGCAGAAGTAGGCGATATTAAAATTAAAAACAACAAATTAACAGTAGTGGTACGTGAAAAGAAATATACAAAAGACGTACTTGTAGAGTATGTAACAGAAGAGGGAATGCCAGTTTTAACAAGCGGAATCAAGTTACATAAAGACGTAACAGTAGTTAATACAAGTCTTTTGAAAGATGTACCATACGGATACGAACTTGCAATTGTTGGAGATTTAGAAATCAAAGATAATAAATTAACAGTAGTTGTACGTGAGAAAAAATATACAAAAGATGTAATCGTAGAATACGTAACAGAAGATGGAAAACCTGTCTTAACAAGTGGAATTAAACTTCACAAAGATGTTACAGTATTAAACACAAGTCTTTTGAAAGATGTACCATACGGATACGAACTTGCAATCGTTGGAGATTTAGAGATCAAAGACAACAAAGTAATCGTAGTTGTACGTGAAAAGAAATATACAAAAGACATTCGTGTAGAATATGTAACAGAAGATGGAAAAGAAGTAGCTACAAGTAGCCTTAAAGTTAACAAAGACGTGACATATATTAATACAAGTATGTTAAGAGATGTTCCAGAAGGTTACGAAATTGCAATCGTTGGAGATTTGATGATCGAAGACGATGCTGTAAAAGTAGTTGTACGCAAGAAAGACACACCAGTGGATCCAGATAAACCGGTAGATCCAGACAAGCCAGTAGATCCAGATAAGCCAGTGAATCCAGATAAACCGGTAAATCCAAATAAGCCAGTAAAACCAATTAAGCCAGTAACTCCAGCGAAACCAGAAAATCAGAGCAAACCAGTGATCAACAACACAAGTAAAACACCAAAAACTGGAGATTCTCTTCATACAGCACCATTGTACACAGGAATCTTTGGAGGCGGAATTGCAGTTGCATTGTTGGCTTTCTTGAAAAAAAGAAAAAAAGATATCTAAGAGAAGTGTTTGGCGAAAAGCTTGCATGAAAAATAGGTAAAGAGACAGGGTTGAATTCTTAGGAATTCAGCCCTGTTTTTTGGTTTTTTAAGGAAGAATAAAAGGAATAAAAAATCAACAGAAAAAAGAAAAAAAAATAAAAATTTTTGTATACTTTTCGAAAGAAATAGTGTAAAATTTGTAAGACACTCTTGTTTTATAAAAAAATCAACTATTTTACCCGAGGAGGAGACATGAAAAAGAACAAGTTGTATAAAATTTTCTCGTACGTACTGGCTGCGTCTGTCGTTGCTACGTCAGTACAAGTACCAGCAAGCAAATCTTATGCGGCAGAAGAAGCGCAGACAGATTTAAAATTATGGTACGATGAAGAAGCACCAAACACTTATCAAGGTTGGGAAGAATGGTCATTACCAATTGGAAATAGTGCAATCGGTGCCAGCGTATTTGGAGGAACGGATACAGAACGTATTCAGCTCAATGAGAAATCTCTGTGGTCAGGTGGACCAGCAAAAGGAAGAGATTATAAAGGTGGAAACATTGAGGAAAATGGGCAAAATGGTGCAGTGCTCAAAGAAATCCAGAAAAAGTTTGCAGCAGGAGATGTAAAAGGCGCAGAAGAACTTTGTAATAAAATGGTTGGTGTTGGAGATGACAACGGAACCAAAGGATATGGATATTATTTGAGCTATGGAAATATGTATTTTGATTTCCATGATAAAGGAAAAGCAACCAATTACAGAAGAGAGCTTGATTTAAGAACAGCGGTTGCCAGTGTTAGTTATGATCAAAACGGTGGACATTATACAAGAGAAAACTTTGTATCTTACCCAGATAATGTTCTCGTCACCAGACTGACATCTGAGAAAAAAGCAGGATTGAATTTTGATGTAAAAGTTGTTCCAGATGGAGACAACAAAGAAGATGGAAAGAATAAAGAAACCGGGAAAAGAACATCTAAAACAACAGTAAAAGATGGAACGATCCAAATTAGTGGAGAATTGTCTGACAACCAATTGAAATTTTCATCTTACACAAAAGTAATGAGTGAGGATGGAAAAGTTACAGATGGAAAAGAGAATGTTCAAGTAAAAGGAGCAACATCTGTTACCATCATTACTTCTATAGGAACAGATTACAAAAATGATTATCCAGACTATAGAACAGGAGAAACAAAAGAAGAGTTAGATGCGTTGATCAAAGGATATGTAGATACTGCTTCAGGCAAAGGCTATGACGATTTGAAAAACACACATATCAATGACTACGCAAGTATCTTTGGAAGAGTCGATTTAAACATTGGGCAGGCAGTTTCTGACAAGACAACAGACCAGTTGTTACAAGCTTACAACAAAGGAAATGCCAGTGACACAGAGCAGCGTTATCTAGAAGTGTTACTGTTTCAGTATGGAAGATACCTTACAATGGGATCTTCTAGAAACACACCAGATAATAATCCAAGAAGAGCAACCCTTCCATCCAATCTTCAGGGAATCTGGGTTGGAAAAAATACATCTGCATGGCATGCAGATTATCACATGAACGTGAACCTTCAGATGAATTATTGGCCAACTTACTCAACCAATATGCATGAATGTGCAGAGCCATTAATTGATTACATAGATTCGTTAAGAGAACCAGGACGTGTAACTGCAAAAATCTATGCGGGAGTAGAAAGTTCTGCAGAACATCCAAATGGATTTATGGCACATACACAAAATAACCCATTTGGATGGACTTGTCCGGGATGGTCTTTTAACTGGGGATGGTCACCAGCAGCAGTACCATGGATTCTTCAGAATTGCTGGGAATATTATGAATTTACTGGTGATACAGAATTTATGAGAACAAAGATCTATCCAATGCTTAGAGAAGAAGCAATTTTCTATGATCAAATTCTTGTAAATGAAAAAACAGGTGGAGAAGATGATGGAACATGTACCTTGGTTTCCTCTCCAAGTTATTCACCAGAACATGGACCAAAAACTGCAGGAAATACATACGAACACTCTTTAATTTGGCAGTTATATCAAGATGCAATTACTGCAGCAAATGATTTAGGTGTAGACCAAGATCTTGTAGAAACATGGAAAAGCAAACAATCCAGACTTAAAGGACCAGTTGAAATTGGTACAGACGGACAAATTAAAGAATGGTACAACGAAACAACTTTGGGAAGTGTTCCATCAGAAGGGTACAATCACAGACACCTTTCTCACATGTTAGGATTATTCCCAGGAGATTTGATTTCACCAGATAAACCAGAGCTATTTAAAGCTGCGAAAGTTTCTATGCAAAATCGTACAGACAGCAGTACAGGTTGGGGAATGGGACAGCGTATCAATACATGGGCAAGACTTGGTGAAGGAAATAAAGCACACAAGTTAATTCGCGATTTATTTGCGGGTGGTATCATGACAAATCTTTGGGATACACATAAACCATTCCAGATCGATGGAAACTTTGGATACACATCTGGTGTGGCTGAAATGTTATTACAAAGCAATCATGGATACTTAAATCTTCTTCCAGCACTTCCAGATGTATGGGCAAATGGAAATGTGACAGGACTTGTAGGAAGAGGTAATTTTGAAGTTTCTATGTCATGGGAAAACAGACAGTTAAAAGAAGCTTCTATCTTATCAAACAATGGTGGAGAAGCAACGATACAGGTAAAAAATGCATCTCTTGCAACGGTAACAGATGCAAACGGAACAATTGTACCAATTAAAGCGGTGTCTAATGATAGAATTTCTTTTGACACACAGGCAGGACAGACTTATAAGATTACAAATATTCCATCTCATGCCATCATTCCAATTCCAGAAAATCTGAATGTAGAGAAAGTGACACAAGATCGTGCAATGCTTTCATGGGATGCGGTAGAAGTAGAAGGAGAAGCAGTTACATACAACGTTTACCGTCAGGTAGAAAAAGGTGAAGTGAAAAAAATCGCAACAGGTGTTGTTGGAACATCTTATGAAGATCAGACCTGTTACGATGAACTGGGACAAGTTTCCTACCAAGTATCTGCAGTGGCAGCGAAAACAGAATCGAAATTAAGTCCAATGCAGCAAGTGGCAGACTTAAGAGAAATGTCAGGAATGATCGACAATACAGATGCCAGAATTAAATACCAGGGAAAATGGGGAAATTGGCCAGACAAAAAGAACTATGGTGGATCCATTCAATATCTGGAAAGTCCAACAGGCAATGAAACAATAGAACTGAAATTTGTTGGAACAGGGATTCGTGTTATTGCTGCAAAAAATACAGACCGAGGAATGTATGAAGTTTCCATTGATGGAACAAGCAAAGGAAAAATAGATACATACTCAGAGAAATCCGAAAGCCAGGTTGAGGTTTATAAAATCGAAGATTTGGAACGTGGAAAGCACACCATTACATTAAGAGCATTAAACGAAAAACAAGAAAGTTCTTCTAGAACAAAGGTGGAATTTGATGCATTTGAAGTATTAGATAACACTGTGGTAACACCAAACAAACTTACAGTATCAACAAGATCTGGAATCACTGTTATCGGAAAAGCAAATAGCACAGTTTTGATGAACGCGCAGGTTGAACCAAAAGATGCAAAAGATCAAAGCGTAACATGGAGTAGTTCCAACAATGATGTGGCAACTGTAGATGGAAATGGACTTGTGACTGTGAAATCTCAAAATGGATCTGTAGACATAATTGCTACGTCAAATGCAAATTCAAGTGTAACAGGAAAAGTGACATTACAAGTAGCAATTGCAGGGCCACTTCCAGATAAAGAAACCATTGTAGATGATGGAACGGTTCCAGAAAATGGTGGAAGCACGGGAACTATAAACGACCAGATTACATGGGAAGGCTCATGGTCTAACTGGGCAGGAGAACGTGACAAACATTATGGAGGAACAAAAACAGAGTCAGAACAGGAAGGTGCATACTTCCAATATGCCTTTACAGGAACAGGAATTGAAGTATACGCGCAGAAACATAAAGACTTTGGAAGCTTTGATGTGACGTTAGATGATCAACCAGTAGAAAATGTATCTTTGGAAGGTAGCGCAGGTGGAGATCCACAGCAGTGCATTTACAAAAAAGAGAACTTGGAAAATACGGATCATACAGTGAAGTTTGTTGTAAAAGATCGCGCAGGAAAGAAAAAAGTAAACTTGGATTATATCAAAATCTTTTCCCCATCAGAAGAAAATCAGGTAGAAGATAAATCACAATTACAAGAAGTGATTACAGAGGCATCTGAACTTGTAGAAGAATATTATTCACAAGAAGTATGGGAAGTCTTCAAAGCTGCTTACGATGAGGCAGTGGAGATTATGAATAATTCCGCTTCCACAAAAGAACAAATTGCAGAGGGAACAAAGAAATTACAAGATGCGATGAATCAGTTGGGAGATCCACAGATTCCAGCACCAGAAATCACAGATCAGACAGGAAAAGTCCTTTTGATTGAATCCGATGCAGTTGTTTTGAAATGGGATAAAGTAAAAAAAGCGACAACATATCAAGTAAGCTACAAAGATGTATCTACAGATACAGTTGTAGAATCAGAAGATTTGGTTACAGAAGCAACTTATATGAAAGTTACAGGATTAGAACCAGCGCATACTTATGATTTGTATGTGCATGCACTCAATGGAGATGTGGTTTCAGAATCTTGTATTACCATCGAAAATGTTACAACAGAAGCAAATCCAGATCAGGAAGCTCCAGGGAAAGTAACCGATGTAAAAGTATCTTTCAAAAAAGATCAGGTAATCCTTCAGTGGAAAGCTCCAGAAAATAAAGATCTTGCAGGATTCTACATCTATTTAAATGGAGTAAAACAAGCAGAATTAAAAGCAACAGAAACATCTTATGAAATAACAGATATGAAACCAAATGAAACAAGAGACTACAGAATCGTTGCCTTCGATCAAGAAGGAAATGTGTCAGCTTCCGAGCAGGTGATCGTAACATTGCCAGAAGTTTTGACAGTTGTTGCAGTAGAATCATTTGATAGAAAAACAGTAGCACAGGGAACAAAATTTGAGGATTTAGGACTTCCAAAAACAGTTACAGTAGAATTAGATGGAAATTTAAAAACTAAAGTAGAAGTAAACTGGAACAAAGAAGCGTATAAAAAAGATGTTGCCGGTGTATATGAAATTGTAGGACAATTAGAACTAGAGGGTAATTTAGAAAATCCTGGTGGACTTGTTGCCAAGATTGAAGTTGAAGTAGAGGCCCAAGGCGGAGGAACAACTCCGGATGGAGGAACGACTCCGGATGGAGGAACAACTCCAGATGGAGGTACAAAACCAGACGGAACTGTACCAAATAAGCCGGATGGAACCACTCCAAGTAAGCCAGGTGGAAGTACACAAGATGGAAGCCACGGAAAACCATCTGGTGCACAAGGAAATCATAAACCAGCCAAGCCAAATGGCAAAAAACCACCAAAAACTGGAGACCATACATCAGTAGAATTGTGGGCATTTTTGTTGGCAGGATCCGGCATTATTTTATGTTTGATCCAACAGACCAAGAGAAAAAAACAAAACTAGAATTTTAAAACCGAGAGTGTACTTGAAAAATGGGGGAATGGTGTAAACCATTCCCCCATTCTGTTTGAAAGAAGTGTGGATTAAGAAGAAACTTTTTGTACCAATTGTTCCACAAGTTCTTTGGATACGATTTCATATGCATATGCATCAGAAGGGCAGTATGCATAGGAAACATGAGTTCCACAAGTGGTCGCATCCTGCTTCCAATCTTTGCAAGAGCTATGAATCTGACAGATTCCAGTAGTGTCCATAAGTTCGGTACCATTGGTAGCATTGACCCCACTTCCAGCAAGAAGTTGTATTTGCTCCCCGTAACGATCTTGTAATTGTTTCAAAAGAGAAGTTCCATCCATTGCTTTTGCTTGCAACCCGCTCGTAAGGAGACGATCAACTCCAAGAGAAATTAAAATTTCTATAGCCTCAAATGGATCTTTCACACAGTCAAAGGCACGGTGAAACACGGCTTCTTTTCCATAAGAATGAATAAGGTCCACAAATGCTTTTGTGCGCGCTACATCAATGGAACAGTCGGACAAAAGAAAACCAAATGCGATTCCATCTGTGCCGTGTTCTAGCAAAAGCTTACAATCCAAAAGCATAGACTCATATTCGGAATCGCTGTAACAAAAACCAGCGCCACGAGGACGAACCATGGAAACCACATTTAGATCGGTGTTTTGCTTTGTTAATACAAGACTGCCAATACTAGGCGTGAGCCCCCCTAAAAAGAGCGCTTGATTTAACTCAATTCGTTTTGCACCACCAAGCCAAGCTTGATAGGCGTCTTCATAACTGCCACAACATATTTCAACTATTTTTTCCATAATCATTTCCTTTCTACTTTATAAAAGAGAATATCTATATTATAATACAAGAAAAGGCAAAGAGGAAAGAAAACTTTGCAGAAGGAGGCCGTTATGAGCGTAAAATTTTGTGTATGTAAACATTGTGGTAACCTAGTAGAAATGGTAAAAGATTCAGGGGTTCCTGTAGTCTGTTGTGGAGAGAAGATGGAAGTTCTTACAGCGAACACACAGGAAGCCAGTCAAGAAAAGCATCTGCCAGCGGTAACGATCGTTGGAAAAGAAATCAAAGTAAAGGTTGGATCTGTTCCTCATCCAATGCTAGAAGAACACAGTATTTTATGGGTATATTTAGAGACAGAACATGGCTGTCAACGGAAGATGCTCTTACCAGGAGAGGTTCCAGAAGTGACCTTCACAGTTACAGAAGATACTCCAGTTGCTGTTTATGCTTACTGTAATATTCACGGATTGTGGAAAACACAGCTATAGGAGATACTTCATGAAACGTAACATTGATATCAATCAAATTTCAGATGGAAAGCTCTATACGTCCAATGACATGGCAAAAATTGATTGTCACGGTTGTAAAGATTGTTCCGACTGTTGTCATGGAATGGGTAACTCTATTATTTTAGATCCGGCAGATATCTACCGGATCTTTCTAGGAACAGGAAAAGATTTTGCAACACTTCTTCAGGAAGAAAAGATCGGATTAAAGATTGTGGATGGTTTGATTCTCCCACATTTAAACTTGTCAGGCAAAGAAGAAGGGTGTTCTTATTTAAATGATCAAGGAAGATGTAGCATTCATGCCTATCGCCCAGGAATTTGTCGCCTGTTTCCGCTTGGAAGAATTTATGGAGAGAGTGGATTTCAGTATTTTCTCCAGATTCATGAGTGTTCTATGAAAAATAGAAGCAAGATGAAAATAAAAAAATGGCTGGAAATGCCGCATTTGATAGAATACGAACAATACATTTTGCTTTGGCATAAGTTTTTGATGGCCTGTGAGGAGGAACTTTCCCAACTAAGTGAGCAAGAGCATCAGATTCTTACCACTTACATTTTGCGTACATTTTATCAGACTCCATATGAAGCAAAAGAGGAGAGAACCTTTTATCGAGAATTTGACAGTAGAATGAAATTAGCAGAGCAGACACTTGGAGTTGTTTTTAGATAAAAGTCCCTTGACCTTGTTTGAAAGGACGATTAAAATAAAAAGTAAGGTATTAGGAAATCGAAAGAAAGAAGGAACTTTAGTATGAGAAAAGTGTCAGTTGAGGAAGCGGTTGGGCTAGAATTATGCCATGACATTACCGCAATGCGAGATGGATTTAAAGGGGCAGAATTTAAGAGAGGACACATTATTCAGGAGGAAGATATTCCAAGACTTTTGGATATCGGCAAGAAAACAATATTTGTCTGGGAAGATCATGCCGGGGAGATCCATGAAGAGGATGCAGCGCGTCGTATGGCTGCAATGGCGCCAGTAGAAGGTGCTTATTACACAGAGCCTTCCGAAGGAAAAGTACTCCTTATAGCAAAAGAAAGAGGGATGTTTCGTGTGAATACGTCTCTTTTGAATCAAATCAATAGCATTGGAGATTTGACCATTGCCACATTACCAGATCATTATCCGGTAGAAATTGGAGCCCGTCTTGCTTCTATGCGTATTGTTCCATTGGTGACAAAAGAAGAGCAAGTTATAGAAGCAGAAAGCCTTTGCAAGGGGGAAAAACTTCTAGAACTATATCCTTATCAGGAGAAAAAAATTGGAGTAGTGATCACAGGTTCTGAAGTATATACAGGACGCATTCAAGATAAATTTGAACCAGTTGTACGGGCAAAGATGAAGCAGTATCCAGTACAGATCGTAGGAGTTACCATTTGCGATGACAAGTTGGATATGATTGTGGAAGCGGCAAAGACACACGTAGAAAATGGAGCGGATTTTCTGATTTTTACAGGGGGAATGTCAGTAGACCCAGATGATCTTACGCCTACGGCCATTCGTCAACTTGGTGCAGAAATTGTGACCCATGGTGTTCCGGCACAACCAGGGAACATGACACTGGTTGCGTATTTAGGGGACGTTCCGATCCTTGGCGTTCCAGGCGCCGCGATCAGTCTTCCTACTACGATGTTCGATGTACTTCTTCCACAGATTTTTGCAGGAGAGAGGTTTACAAAAGAACAGTTGATTCGATTAGGAGATGGAGGCTTATGCCAGATGTGCAAAACTTGCCATTATCCAAATTGCACCTTTGGAGGATACTAATATGAAAGAAAAAACAGCAGCAGTGATCACCATTAGTGATAAAGGCTTCCGAGGGGAACGAATAGATACGAGTGGGCCAGCCCTTTGCAATCTTTTGGAAGCGCAAGGCTGGACGATCGAGTATACAACAATCATTCCAGATGAAATGCATCAGATTGAGGAAGTACTGATTCAGTGTGCAGATGAAAGGAAAGTTTCCCTTTTGCTTACGACTGGAGGAACAGGATTTTCACCAAGAGATATTACACCTGAAGCTACAAAAGCAGTTTTGGAACGTGAAATTCCAGGAATTCCAGAGGTGATGCGTTATGAGAGTATGAAAATCACCCCTCACGGATGTTTATCTAGAGGCGTATCAGGAATTCGAAAACAGACATTGATCCTAAATTTGCCTGGAAGCGAAAAAGCGGCGAAAGAAAATCTTTGTGCAGTCTTACCATCCATTGAGCATGGAGTAAAAATGATCTTGTCTCAAGGTTCGGCAGAGTGTGCACAAGAGCGTACAATTAGTGAAAAGAAGAAAAGCCCTTCCATGGATGTGTGGATAAAAGAAGCCAAACAAGACAAAGATGCAGGAAAGTGTGGAATGTATCTTTTTCACAATGGTGTAGTAAGAGAAACAGCAAAAGAACAAGCGCGTTTTGGTATCCAAAAAAATCTTGTAAATGGCATGTACTTTTCCTATCAAGAAGAAAAGGTAGAAGAGGCGTTGAAAAAAGCAAGACAGCTGCCGGGAATTTACTATGTAAGAGCATGGCTAAATAAAGGAAACTTGGCAGTAGGGGATGATATTATGTATGTCCTTGTAGGAGGAGATATTCGCCCGAATGTGATTCATGCGTTAGAATCTTTGGTAGAAGAAATAAAGACAAAATGTGTAATAGAACAGGAGAGATAGGATGGCATTTGAAAAGTTGGCAGAAACATTAAAAAAGAATGGATTTTGTGTTTCTGCATTTGAGACAAAGGAAGAAGCAGCAGCATATTTAGACCATACGTTGGATGGTTGTACCATTGGATGTGGAGGTTCTATGACACTTAAAGAGATGGAAGTGCTTCCACGTCTTGCAACGCATAATGAGGTATATGCGCACAGTGCAGGAGCAAAAGATGCAAATCAGATTATGGAGCAGGCGATGAAGGCAGACGTATATCTGATGTCTGCGAATGCAATTTCAGAGCAAGATGGAGCGATCCTTAACATAGATGGCACAGGAAATCGTGTTTCTTCCTCCTTGTATGGACATAAAAAGGTTTATATGGTGGCGGGAAAAAATAAAATTTCACCAGATTTTCATAGCGCCCTTATGAGACTTCGAAATGTAGTTGCACCCAAAAATGCGATGCGATTACAACGAAATACACCATGTGCGATCAAAGGAGATCGGTGTTATGATTGCGATTGTCCGGATCGTATTTGCAATGCATTGGTCGTTCATTATAAAAAAATTCGATCGATGGAGATGGAACTGATCTTGATCAATGAAGAATTGGGATATTAAAGAATTTAGGAACGCATAAACGTGCGTTCCTTTTTTATTTCCAGAAAAACGATGTTGAAAATAATTTGGATAGCTTTTATAATTAAATGGGAGTTTATTTTTAAAAGAAAGAAACATAGTTGTGATAGAAAGAAAAGATATATTGGCAAAGAACATAAAGGAGAAAGAATATGAGCAATTCCAAAAAGAAAAAGGGAAATCGGATTGTTGGTATGCTCTTGACACTTAGTCTTGCAGTTACCACAGCGTCTGCCCCGTTCCCTGGAAGGATCGTTGATACGTATGCATTTGAAGAACAGGGCTTTAAAGAGACAGGACAACTCTTTCAGCCGGTAAAAGTTCCAGTAGAGGAAGGCCAGATTGTAAAAGTTACAGATCAAAGCCAGCTTAGAAACACAAAGAAGGGAACGTACTATCAGCTACAAAATGATCTTGTTTCCGAAGGTTCTGAGGAAATCTTTCAAGGAATATTGGATGGAAATGGACACACCATCACTTTAGTTGGCAAACCGTTGTTTCAAGGAGTAGAAAAGGATGGAATCATCCAGAATACACAGTTTGAAGGAACTGTTGGGACACCAGAAGCAATAGATGGCCCCCTTGGACGATTTGTAAAAGGAGCCGTATTAAACTGTTCTTCCGCAATTACAGGGGAGACAGCAGTTGGGTTTGCAAGCTACATCGAAGAGGGCGTGCTCTCCAATTGTATTGCGTATGGAAAAGCAGGAAAAGGAGCTCTATTAAGTAAATATGGTGGTGTCGCTGAAGAAACAGAAGGTGGCAAAGTATGCAAAGGAAAGATCAGTGCTACATATTGGATTGCTACAGACAAAGATCCGGTCATTGACCCTTCTGATTTATTAGATGGATCCTCTGCAAAGACAGAAACTGAGTTTAAGGCAAAGGATCTAGTTACACTTCTTAACCAGAAAAGAGGAACCTATGGAACCCCTTGGGGACAAAATGCAACAACCGGTTATCCATGCTTTGGAGAGGAGCAGACATCGCAACCAGATCAACCCCAAGTTTTGGAGGAAACTGTAGCACCAGAAACGGAAAAAATACAAGGAAATGGCCAAGAGATAGTGGCGGTTCAAGGTGCTTTTGAACCAAAGAACGAAGCAAATTCACTTCTACCAGCAGAGGATCCCATACAACAGAAGCAGTCGGATGGTTTCGAGCAGTCGAATAAGGGCAAAGAAACAGCGGCACAGTACTTACTTTCTCAACACGCAGAGATTGGATATCAGTATGGAAATGAATGGGAGTTGTTCACCTTACTTCGTGCAGGATACCAGATTCCACAGAAGCAAATAGACACCTATTATGAGTCTGTGGTTCAACAAGTAAAGACTTGGGATGAAACGGTAAAACCTACCGATGTAGAACGCGTTGTACTGACGCTTCTTATGTTGGAGAAAGAGATTACTAATGTAGACGGTGTAAATCTAGCACAGTTCATTTATAACAGTCCTAAATTGACAGAAGGAACCAATGAATTATGTTGGGCACTTCTTGCACTTGATGCAAAAGGAACAACGATTCCAGAAGATGCCAAGTGGACGAGAGAAAAGATGGTTGCAGAGTTGCTTAAATGGCAGAATGCAGATGGTGGATTCCCATTATTTTTGAAGGGAGAGTCAGGCATCGATACTACAGCTATGGTATTACAGTCTCTTGCGCCTTATCGAGAGCAGGAAGCAGTAAAGAATTCCATTGATCAAGGATTTGCTTATTTATCAAAATCTATTCAGTCTACCTTTGATGGAGGAAATGCCCAAGCAACGGCTCAAATACTTTTGACACTATCTGTATTCGGAAAAGATGCGGCTTCTGAAAATGGATTTTCAACAAAAGAAAAGAATACGATAACTTCTTTGATGGAATATCAGGATAAAGAAGGATTTAAATACACCAAAGATTCTGCTACTCCAAATCCAATGGCGAATATCCAGGCGTTGCAGGGATTAGATGCGTATGAGCATTTTGTGATGAAGCAAGAAGCATATTGGGATCTTTCTAAAATAGGAGAACAGGTGGACACAGGATCACAACCAGATCCAACACAGCCAGAACAACCAGAACAACCAGAACAGCCGGTGCAGCCAGAACAACCGGCACAACCAGAAAAACCAGTACAACCAGCCAGACCAGAAGGAACATCACAAGTTAGACCAGTCGTGCTAACAGATAAAAATACAGGAATTATTTTAACAGGAGAGCATTTAGAGAGGTCTATGAAATTGAAAGTGACACCTTTGAAACATACAGATAGACAAGTGGATCTTATGAGAGCAAAAGCCGCAAAGACACAGTGGATTGTAAGACTCAATGATCTTCAGTTGTGGAACAATGGCACACAAGTTACCAACTGTGGAACGATGACAGTATACCTGCCACTTAGTAAAGTATATACAGGAAATACAATGACGGTGTTGCACTGTGTAGATGGAAGCGTAGAACTTCTGACAGGAGAAGTTATTGATGGCTTTGTTAAGATTGAGGTATCAAATCTTCAAGGGTTTGGAATTATTATTGAGCCAGCAGTTGAGAACAATGTTTACAAAAAAATCGCATAGATCAGGGAAGGGATATTATGCAAGGAGTAAAGAACATGAAAAAAAATGTATATAGACTGCTTTGTGTGAGCCTTGCTGTGTTACTCTTTTTGTCGATCCCCGTGACGGGTCGTGCAGAAGAAATAGACAGTATGGAGGCGTTTCATAAGGCAGAAGATTATTTAAGTTCCAAAGTGATAGAGCCTGCAGTGGGGACTGTCGGTGGAGAATGGGCCCTTATTGCCATGGCAAGAGAAGGTCGATTAACAGAAAGTGCAAGAGCAGAGTATTTGAAAAACTTACAGTATGTTTTGGGCGAGAAAAAAGGAGTGTTACACCCGACCCAATATACGGAATACTCGAGAACTGTGCTGGCACTTACTTCCATCGGTACGGATCCACGGAACGTAAATGGATACGATGTATTGGCGCCATTGGCTGATTTTACAACGGTAACAGAACAGGGAATCCAAGGTGCTGTCTATGCGTTACTTGCCCTAGATTCTGGAAATTATGAAATTCCGAAGTTACCTTCCGATGCAACAAATAAAATTCAAACAACAAGAGAGAACTTGATCGCATATATTTTAAAGGCAGAACTTGTTGATGGAGGGTGGGGAGTTTCCAACACTCCAGATGATACAACCTCACGGGTGATTCAATGTCTTGCACCTTATCAAAAAAGAGAGGACGTAAAGGCAGCGCTTCAAAGAGGGGTGCACCAACTAAGTAGTATGCAAGAAGCAGATGGAGGATTTTCCAAAGAAAGTGGATCTGAAACCATTTCGCAAGCAATCATAGCATTGGCAACATACGATGTGTCTCTGCTCACAAACGAAGCATTTGTAAAAAATGGAAAAACATTGTTGGATGCATTATTGGCATATCAAAATAAAAATGGCTCCTTTTCTCATCTTTATGGGAAAGAAGAGGATCTAATGGCTACCGAGCAGGCTACATTGGCATTGTGTGCATACAAGAGGGCAGTTAATAAAAGCAATTCTTTATTTGATATGACGGATGTAAAAGGAAGAACCGATCTTCCAGAATTAGAGTATGTTCCAGGTCAGCAAGGAAACTCCAATACGGTAGTGATCCCAGGATTGAACGGAGAGCTGTCCGTACAAGGAACCAAACCACAACATGGTGGAGCAAACAAACCACAACATGGCGGAGCAAACAAACCGCAACAGGGCGGAGCAAGTAAACCGCAGCAAGGTGGCGCAAGCAAACCACAACATGGTGGGGCAAACATAGCGGGAACATCCGAGCCGAAGAAAGAGTCGGAGTCTACGAAAAAGCAAGTTTCCAGTGACGAAAAAAGGAACAAGGAAACTTCAAAAGTAGAGAAAAAAGAGAAAGATAAGACAAAGAAAACTACAAAGAAAACTACGAAAAAAACGAAGTTGGATCAGAAACAGAAGTACCATAAAAAAGAAACAGATAAGATCATTAATAAACCAAAAGAGAAAAAATCCTATAAACCAATTATTTGGGGAAGTGTAGTTGGAATATTTGTAGTAGTTTGTATTGTTACAAAGATTGTACTGGAAGTGAAAAGAAGAAAAAGGAGAATGAGATGGCGGTCAAATTCAAAAAGATAGTGCGAACAGTAATCGTACTTCTTACTACCGTGCTTCTGATCTCTGGATGCCAAGAGAAGGATCAACCAATCGAACAGCCAGAGCAGACCTGTTATTTTCACATTTCCTGCAAAACCATATTAGACAATATGGATCGACT
>JARHYE010000107.1 GCA_029258605.1 Ruminococcus sp. | reverse complement strand
TTATGAATCTGGCTACACGAGAGATTGAGTAGGAGGAAGATAAAATGGCAAACAAAAAAAATAATGTCGGAGTCAGAAAGGTGTCTACAATCGATAGACTCGGAGGACAGAAATTTATCGTTCTTCTGATAGTTATTGCATTGTTCGCTTTCTTCGCTATCATGAGTCCGAACTTTAGAAAATATACTACAATGGTTAGTATTTTGGACTATTCATATTACATTACATTAATGGCGATTGGAGTTGCTTTCCCACTGATGACAGCAGGTGTAGACTTGTCAATTGGTACTGGTCTTGTGTGTTACTCATTAGTTGGTGGATGGTTGATCGCATTCCAGGGATGGCCAACATGGGCAGGAATGCTTGTAAGTGTTCTTTTTGGTGTTGTAATCGGTATCCTTAACGGATGTCTTGTTGCAATCATGGATTTACCACCTTTCCTTGCAACACTTTGTACATGTATGATCACAAGAGGTCTTGGTTCTATTATCGTTGGAGGATTTGGTATTTCATGGCCAGCTGTATCAGCAGATGGTGGTTGGTTCAGAAAAATCTTCAGAATTCAACTTGAAGGCGGTAAAGTATTACCAATCGGATTTGTTTGGATTATCTTAATTGTTTTATTTATGACATTTGTTCTGAATCACACAAAAGTAGGTCGTTATACACTTGCTATTGGAAGTAACAAAGAAGCAACAAGATTATCAGGTGTTAATGTAAGATTTTATCATATTTTTGCATATGTAATCTCTGGATTCTTTGCAGGATTAGCTGCGATTTCATACTCAGCTATTTTCGCAACAGTTCAACCAGGTACAGGTGCAGGATTCGAGCTTGAAGCAATTGGTGGTGCAATCATCGGTGGTGTATCTATGACAGGTGGTATGGGATCTATCACAGGTACTTTAGCAGGTGTATTTGTAATCTGTCTTCTTAAGACAGGACTTCCTTTCATCGGACTTACAGCAAACTGGCAGCAGATCATAACAGGTCTTATCCTGATCTTCTCAGTTCTTGTTGATATCTTAAAGAGAAAGAAAGAAGAAAACTAATCCAAGTTTCAAGGATTTATTACGATAGTCAGCGACCGGAACAAAGGAGACGCTAACTCTCCGGTCGTTACTATAAAAGACTATATTTCATTTAGGAGGAGATTAAAATGAAAAAGAAAGTTTTAGCATTATTACTTAGCGGATGCATGGTAGCTGGATTACTTGCTGGATGCGGCGGAAAAAAAGATGAACCAGCAGCAGATGGCGGGGCAAAAAAAGACGACAACAAAGGTGGAGATCTTCACTTTGAAGTTGTAGTAAAGAGTTTCCAGTCTTCTTACTGGCAGGCAGCAATCCAGGGAATGAACGAAGCAAAAAAAGAACTTGGAATCGATTTCAATGCTACAGGTCCTAACGCTGAATCTGACATTGCTGACCAGGTTAATATGTTAAACAATGCTATCAACAAAAATCCAGATGGTATCGCTTTAGCAGCATGCGCACAGGATTCAGTTCTTGAGTCTTTACAGATGGCATTAGACAAAAAAATCCCTGTAGTTTGCTTTGACGCAGCAGTTCCAGACGCTCCAGAAGGATCAGTAGTTTCAACAGTTGTTACAGACAACGGTGCAGCTGGTGCAGTAGCAGCAGAACATGTTTATGAAGCAGTTAAAGATCAGGTTGCAAAAGCTAGCAAAGATGCTCAGGTAAGAGTTGGTGAAGTTAACCAGGATGCTACATCAGCAAACATTATCGAACGTGGACTTGGATTCATCAACAAATTTATCGAACTTGCTACAGCTGACGGAAAGAAAGTTGCAGTTGTAGGTAACGATTTATTCGTAGACAAAACAGAAGCAGAAGTTGTTGCTGAAAAAGAAGCTGATGTTGTTATCGAAGTTGCAGTTCCTGCACAGACAACAGTTGAGCTTTCAGCTACAGAAGCAGCTAACATCATGAACAAAGATAACACAATCGCTATGTTTGGTTCAAACCAGGTAACAGCTGAAGGTCTTCTTACAGCTAACCAGAACTTAAACGTATTAGGTGATAAGATCGTTGCAGCTGGATTTGATGCTGGTGCAGTTATCAAACAGGCAGTTAAAGATCATGTATTACTTGGTGCTGTTACACAGTCTCCATTCATGATGGGTAAATTATCTCTTGAAACATTAGTTAAAGTTAACAAAGGTGAATCAGTTGAAGATATCCCAACAGACGGATACTGGTATGATTCTGAAAACATGGAAGAGCCAACAATCGCTCCTAACCTTTATGACTAATTAAGAGGTTAAAGAATTATTTCGTGATGAATAATTAATTTAGGAACCGGAAGTATTCCGGTTCCTTTTTTAATCGTCATCTGTTATAATAAGCAATAGAAAACTGAACGATTATCAGGGAATAAATTGTCAGTCATAGGAGGAAAATTATGCTTGATGGAATTGAAACAATATTTGACAATAAAGAAAAGATGATGTCTCACTTAAAGAAAAAAAATTATGAAGCGAATACAGAAGTTTTTCTACAAAATAACGGACATTTCTTTGATGAAATGAAAACTTATGTTGAACAAGCGGCCGATAAAGAAGAGGCAGCAAATGAGCTTGCAGAAACGTTGGTGTCTGCTGTTGAAAAAAGCTTTTCAAATAAAAAAGGGAAAATTCCTGCAAATGTGCAAGTGGATTTGAATTTTTTTATGATTTACTATGTATTCCCTACAATCTTAAAGATGGAAAGCGTGGATGCAAAAACCATAGCAGACAAGATATGTGAGTTATGGGGAAGTAGATTTAAAGATAGTAAGATTCAATACACGGATTACGATACCTTATATGGATCGTTTAGAAATAAAATATTTGGAATCTTTTAAAAAAGGGCTGTATCAAAAATGATACAGCTCTTTAAACTTTCAAATATTTTTTTGGTGTCGTACCTTTGTAGCGCTTAAATGTTTTGATAAAATAACTAAGATCGTTAAACCCTGAATTGAAAGCGACTTCCGTAATCGACTGATCTGTTGTAAGTAGCAGATAACATGCGCGCTCTATGCGATAATAGTTTAAATAATCGATAGGGGTTCTGTGCGTCATTTCTTGAAAAAAACGGCAAAAATACTTTGGAGACATGTTGACTACATTGGCGATATCTTCTAGCGTGATTTGGCGATTATAGGATGACTCCATAAATTCAAGTGCTGATTTTAGTTGTACAATTCTTTTGTGGTTGCGTGAAAGTTGTGATGAAACAGTATTATAATAACCATTCGAATAAATAAGGCCAAATAAATGGTAAAAGGAACCTAGAACAATTAATTCATATCCTTCTACTTTAGAAGAAATTGCATCAAATAGACACCAGGCAATTTGGTGGATATCGTTACAAGTTTCAGGATATACATAAAGGGGCTCTATTTCATGGTCACTGATTCTTTGTACAAGTTTACAACAGGAATCGTTTTTGCTAAGGAGTGCATTGATATCAAAAACGATACACTCGTAAGTACAGCAATCTGGGATACCAGAGTGTACACATCCTGCAGGTATGATAATCGTGGAGCCGGCTGTGACTGTATATTCATTTTCATCAATTGTCAGTAAAAGCTGACCGCTTAGGATTCGAATTAGTTCGAATTCTACATGCCAATGAAGGGCCATATTATATTGTGGATGTGCAGGGGTGACATGATGGTATTCAAAAGGAAAGTCCAATGTTCCCCTTTGTCTGCTTTCTCGATAATTTATATATTGCATAACTCTCCTAAAAGTGAATATTGTTATATTTTTTACTATTATAGCACAAGTATATTTGCAGAAGCAATGTTAAAATACAATTAATGAGGTAGAACGGACGGATGAATTAAACGTCTAGGAGTTCTGCTGATAGAAAACAAAGCATATACATCGAGCTTTGGAAGGAGGAACATGCGTGAGTAACGAAAAGAAACAGGTACTTGCATTCGATTTTGGAGCTTCCAGTGGACGTGCAATCATAGGTACTTTGGAAGATGGAAAAATCAAAATGGAAGAAGTTCATCGCTTCTCCAATGATCCAGTTATTATCGGAAAGACAATGTACTGGGATACACTTAGACAATTTTTTGAAATCAAACAAGGAATTATAAAAGCAAAACAAAAAGGCGGATTTGAAAGCATTGGTATTGATACATGGGGCGTAGATTTTGGCCTTTTGGATGATCAAGGAGTTTTGCTTGAAAGTGCAGTACACTATAGAGATGACAGAACACTTGGAATGCAGGAAGAAGTATTTAAAGAGATTCCAAAAGAGGAGTTGTATAAACTTACAGGGAATCAGTTTGAAAATTTCAATACTATTTTCCAACTTTATTCCATTGTTAAAAATAGACCATGGCTTCTTGAAAGAGCCGATAAACTTTTATTGACACCAGATTTGTTCAACTACTTCTTAACAGGAGAGAAGAAGGCAGAATATACAATGGCTACAACTACTCAGCTTATGGATGCTGCAAATAAAGTGTGGTCTGATAAGATTATGGATGCACTTCAGATTCCTAAGAATATATTCCCTGAGATTGTACCAAGCGGTACTGTTGTTGGACAGTTAAGTGATCAGATTTGTGACGAACTTGGAATTGCACCAGCAAAAGTAGTAGCAGTAGCTAGCCATGATACACAAAGCGCAGTGGTATCCGTACCAACACAGGCAGATGATCTTATGATTATCAGTTGTGGTACATGGAGATTATTTTGTACAGAGTTAAAAGCGCCAGTGATTGGAGAAAAATCACTGAAATGTAATGTTAGCAATGAAGGTGGATATGGAGATACAACCACTCTTCTTAAAAATATTATTGGTCTTTGGCTTGCACAAGAAAGTAGAAGACAGTGGATCCGTGAAGGACAGGAGTTCTCATTTGGTGAATTAGAGCAGATGGCACAGAAAGTAGAGCCATTCCAGAGCTTTATCGATCCAGATTCTCCAGAATTTGTTCCAGCTGGAAATATTCCAGAAAGAATCAGAGAATTTTGTCGTAAGACAGGACAGAAGGTTCCAGAAACAATTGGTGAGATCATGTGCTGTATCAATCAGAGCCTTGCCATGAAATATAGATATGCACTGGAACAGATTGAAGAATGTACAGGCAAACATTATGACACCATTCATATGATTGGTGGAGGAATCCAAAGTAAATTACTTTGTCAGATGACAGCAGGTGCAAGTGGACGTAAAGTAATTGCAGGACCAATTGAAGCTACAGCACTTGGAAATATTGCAGTTCAGTTTATGGCACTTGGTGAGATCAAAGACATGAAAGAAGCTAGAGCAATTATCGCAAATTCAGAAACAACATATGAGTATCTTCCACAGGATGCTGAAAAGTGGGATGCAGCATATGAAAAATTTAAAACATTTATTCAATAATCAAGGAGGAGATAAGAAATGGCAGAATCAAGACTTATCGGTGGTTACCCAGTAATCGGTATTAGACCAACAATCGATGGACGTAGAGGAGTATATAAAATTCGTGAAGGTCTGGAAGAACAGACAATGAACATGGCTAAATCAGCAGCTAAATTATTTACAGACAACTTAAGATATTCAAATGGTGAACCAGTTAAAGTTGTAATCGCTGATACAACAATCGGACGTGTTACTGAATCAGCAGCTTGTGCTGAAAAATTCAGAAAAGAAGGCGTTGACATTACTCTTACAGTAACACCTTGCTGGTGCTACGGTGCTGAGACAATGGATATGGATCCAATGACAATCAAAGCTGTTTGGGGATTCAATGGAACAGAAAGACCAGGAGCTGTTTACCTTGCATCTGTACTTGCTACACATGCACAGAAAGGTCTTCCAGCATTTGGAATTTATGGACATGAAGTTACAGAAGCGGATGATGCAGAAATTCCAGCTGACGTAAAAGAAAAATTATTAAGATTTG
>JARHYE010000112.1 GCA_029258605.1 Ruminococcus sp. | reverse complement strand
GGAAATGATGACCCCGTATGACAGGCATTAAGAACGTCTAAATTATAAGGAGGTCACACAAATGAACGAAATCATCAGAAAAATTGAAGCAGAGCAGTTAAAAGAAAATGCACCTGAATTTAACGTTGGAGATACTGTAAAAGTATACGCTAAAATTAAAGAAGGTAATCGTGAAAGAATCCAGGTTTTCGAAGGAACTGTATTAAAGAAACAGGGTGGAAGCACAAGAGCTACTTTCACAGTAAGAAAACAGTCTAACGGAGTAGGTGTTGAAAAGACTTGGCCATTACACTCACCAAACGTTGAAAATGTAGAAGTTGTTCGTAGAGGTAAAGTAAGAAGAGCAAAACTTAACTACTTAAGAGGACGCGTTGGTAAGAGAGCTAAGGTTAAAGAATTAGTAAAATAATGACTTTAAGAGGGACAAGTACAGTATGTATATTGTCCCTTTTCCATTATAGATACATAAGGGGTAAACTATGAATAAAAAAAACCGAGTGAAGGAACATATCTTGCCTTCTGGTAAAAAGGAGAAAAAGAGAAAAATTCGGTTTGATAAAAAAGCGTTTCGAAAGAAAAGGAAAAAAATACTAAAAAACATAAGAGAGAGCTTATGTTGGATTTTAGAAATTTTACTTGTCTGTATTGTAGCTTTTTTGCTTGTGATCGGATTTGGACAAAGAGTTAGCAATGCTGGGGATTCGATGAAGCCCGTGTTGAACAATGGGGATATTGTGCTTGTGAATCGGGCAAAATATCTGATTCTTCCACCAAAAAGGGGAGATATTATTGCATTTAAACCAGGTGGCAATTCAACAAGTCACTATTCGGTCAAACGAATTGTTGCTCTTCCAGGAGAAACAATCCAGATTCAAGAAGGCGAAATTTATATTAACGGGGAAAAAGTCAAAGAACACATTTATGCAAAAGATTTACAAAGTGCAGGTGTCGCGGTAGAACCGTTAAAACTAGGGGCAGACGAGTATTTTGTTGTGGGGGATAATTCCACAAGTAGTGATGATAGTCGAAAAGCGGATATAGGAAATGTTGAAAAAAAGGATATCTATGGCAAAGTATGGTTTATCATAAGAGGAGTAGAACGAACTGGCTTTGTTAAGAATCCATAAGATAGAGAGGTATAATATGAATTTTCAGTGGTATCCAGGTCATATGACAAAAGCAAAGCGTATGATGCAGGAAAATATAAAATTAATTGATCTAGTAATCGAACTGGTGGATGCAAGAATTCCTATGAGCAGCAGAAATCCAGAGATTGATGAATTAGGTAAAAATAAAGCAAGATTGATTCTTTTAAATAAATCAGATTTAGCGGAAGAAAAGCAAACAGAGACTTGGGCAGAATATTTTAAAGAAAGAGGATATTCTGTTATGAAAATTAATTCAAGAAAAGGCGGCGGAGTGAAATCGATTTATGGTGTCATTCAGGATGCATGCAAAGAAAAAATTGAACGTGACAGAAAAAGAGGAATATTAAATCGTCCTGTTCGTGCAATGGTAGTTGGAATCCCTAATGTAGGAAAATCAACCTTTATTAATGCGTTGGCAGGGAAGGCATGTACAAAAACAGGAAACAAGCCAGGAGTTACAAAGGGAAAGCAGTGGATTCGTTTAAATAAAAATGTGGAACTTTTAGATACGCCAGGTATTTTATGGCCAAAATTTGAAGACCAGACAGTAGGACTTCGCTTGGCACTCATTGGATCAATTAAAGATGAAATATTAAACGTGGAAGAATTAGCTATGGAATTAACTGGTTATTTAGTGAAAAAGTATCCAGGAATATTAGAGGCTAAGTATACGATAGAAGAATCGGAAGATCAGTATGAATGTCTGAAACAGATTGCACAAAGTAGGCATTGTCTTTTAAAAGGAAATGAACTTGACACAGAAAAAGCAGCTAGACTTTTATTAGATGATTTTCGCAATGGTCGAATTGGAAGAATTACTCTCGAAACTCCAAAAGAGTACGAATAAAATTCCAATTATACATCAAAATATTTGAAAGAAGGTAAAAAATGGAGAAGAAAAGCAAAATGCGTGAGGTCCTTAGTTGGATTTTATACATCCTTTTTATTTTTGCGTTGACGATTTTTATTACGACTTTTATTGGGCAAAGAACAAGGGTTGAAGGAAGGTCCATGGAAAATACGCTTTTTGATGGAGATAACCTTATTGTAGATAAAATATCTTATCGATTTAAAGATCCAGAAAGATTTGATGTTATTATTTTCCCATATCGCTACGAAAAAAATGTATACTATATCAAAAGAATTATAGGTATGCCAGGAGAAACGATTCAAATTAAAGATGGATTTGTTTATATAGATGGAGAAAAATTAGAAGAAAATTTCGGAAAAGAAACAATGGAGGAACCTGGAATAGCGGAACATCCAATTGAGTTAGGTCCGGATGAATATTTTGTTTTAGGAGACAATAGAAATCATAGTAAGGACAGTCGTAGTGAGCAGGTAGGCGTTCTGAATAAAAAAGAACTTGCAGGTAGAGCATGGATTAGAATATGGCCATTTCGGTCCTTTGGAGTAATAACACATGGGGAATAGTATACAACAGATAAAGTGGGAATTCGAGCAGGCGGATAAGGAGCAAATGTCGGCGTTGTATGAAAAATACGAGCAGGATGAAAGAGCAGGTGTAAAGCAACTCATTACCCGATTTAAGAAGCAGGAAGAAAAGGAAAACCAGGAAAGAAAACGTTTGGAGCAAATGCAGATATATGAGAAAGAATATCAGCAATATTCCTATATTTGCGGAATTGATGAGGCAGGACGAGGCCCGCTTGCAGGACCTGTAGTTGCAGGAGCGGTAATTCTTCCTAAAGACTGTGAAATCTTATATTTGAATGATTCTAAGAAATTAAGTGCAAAAAAAAGAGAAGAGTTGTATGATGAGATTATGGAGAAAGCGATTGCTGTAGGGGTAGGAATGGCAAGTCCAGCTAGAATTGATGAAATTAATATTTTGCAGGCAACCTATGAAGCAATGCGATTTGCCATTGAAGATTTAAAAATTGCACCGGATATCTTGTTAAATGATGCGGTTAGAATTCCAGGAGTTACGATTCGTCAGGTCCCAATTATCAAAGGTGATGCAAAGAGTGTATCCATTGCAGCAGCAAGTATTATTGCAAAAGTTACAAGAGATCGACTTATGGTAGAATATGACAAACTCATGCCGGAATATGGGTTTGCAGGCAACAAAGGCTATGGTTCAGCAGCGCACATAGAAGCGATAAAAAAATATGGACCAACACCAATTCATAGAACTACATTTATAAAAAACTTTATAGAAGAATAGAACTGAAAAGTTGTGGGGAAAAATTGCACGCAGTCGAAAAATAATTGAGAAAGAAAAATAAAAGACAAATTGGAACGAAATACGAGCAGGTAGCAGCACAGTATTTAGAAAAACAAGGATATAGGATTCTTCAGTTAAACTACAGATGTTATGCTGGAGAAATTGATATCATTGCAATCGATCAAGAATATCTTGTGTTTTGTGAGGTGAAATATCGCTATTGGTATCATACCGCATTAGAAGCAGTGGATAATAGAAAGCAAGTGAGAATCAGTAGGAGTGCATCTTGTTATTTAACAGAAAATCATATCACAAATAAATCTTGTCGTTTTGATGTGATTGGAATAGAAAGAGAACAAATCATTCATATAAAAAATGCTTTTGATGCAAGAATTTAATTGAATGGAGGAAATAATGGGATTAGGATTGAACTATAAAACGCAGGAACATATTTTTACGGAAATAGAAGGGGATACTCCCTATCTTTCCTATCCAATGCTAGAGAAAACAGAGCTAGTACATCATGGATTTTCTACTCGATTGGGAGGCGTAAGCAAGGGGTGCTGGTCTTCTTTGAATTTAAGTTTCACACGAGGAGATCGAGAAGAGGACGTAAGGGAAAATTTTGAACGAATAGGAAGAGCGATTGGTGTAAAACCAGAAAATATGGTATTTGCACACCAGACCCATACTACAAATGTGAAGGTTGTAACAGAAAAAGAGCGTGGAATGGGGATTGTTCGTCCTAGAGACTTTGAAAATGTAGATGGTTTAGTCACAAATGTGAAAGAGCTTTGTCTTGTGACATTTTTTGCAGATTGTGTGCCGCTATTTTTTCTGGATCCTGTAAAAGAGGTGATTGGTCTGTCTCATTCTGGATGGAGAGGAACGGTTGGAAAAATTGGAAGCAATACAATAAGAAGTATGCAAGAAAATTTTGGGTGTAAACCAGAAAACATTTTAGCAGCTGTAGGACCATCTATATGCCAAGATTGTTATGAGGTAAGTGAAGAAGTTATCGATCAGTTTCGTGAAAATTTTTCACAAAATTACCACAAAGAAATTTTTTACAAAAAACCAAATGGACGATATCAATTGAATTTGTGGAAAGCGAATGAACTAATTTTTCTTGAAGTGGGAATCAAAAAAGAGCATATTGCGATTACAAATATATGTACACATTGCAACAGTGATCTTATGTTTTCACACAGAGCAACTGGAGAAAAACGTGGGAATCTTTGTGCATTTCTAGCGCTCAAATAAGGAAAGGAATATAACGAAGGATGAATGGAACAGGAAACGCTCAAACAGCAGAGCAAGTGGCGGAAGAAGTAACAAAAGAAGCTGGGAGGCTTGCCCAATATGTCCATGACAATATACCAGCACTCATTGACTTTGGATTTCGCGTTGTTCTTGTAATTGTATTATTTATTGTAGGTAGAATGGTAATTCAATGGATTCGAAAAATTGTTCGACATTCCATTGAACGAACGAATGCGGATAAAGGGGTAGCCCAATTTGTAGATTCCATGTTAAAGTTTTTCTTGTACGCCCTTTTAATCTTTATAATTGCAACAAAATTAGGGGTGGAATCCTCTTCAGTAGCGGCGTTGATTGCCTCTGCAGGAGTAGCGGTTGGTTTGGCGTTACAAGGAAGCTTGTCAAACTTTGCAGGAGGAATTTTAATTTTAGTTTTGAAACCTTTTGTGGTAGGAGATTATATCATTGAAAATGGTGGAAAGACAGAAGGAACTGTGAAAGAAATCCAGATTTTTTACACGAAACTGTCCACACTCGATAATAAAACAATTATTATTCCAAATGGAACTCTTGTAAATAGTACGATCATAAACGTTACTGCAAAACCAGAAAGACAGTTGGATTTAAAGGTTGGAATTTCTTATCAGGCGAATCTTCAAAAAGCGAAGGAAATACTGGAAAATCTTTTGTCTGCGCAAAATGGAATCATACAAGAAGAAGATATCAAAGTATTTGTGGATTCATTAGCAGATAGTTCTGTGGTGCTTGGAATTCGTGCGTGGGTAAAAACAGAAGAGTATTGGCCGGTACGTTGGAAACTTTTGGAACAGATCAAGCTTACCTTTGATCAGGCGGGAATCGAGATTCCTTACAATCAACTTACAGTGCACATGGAACGTGATAATAAATAATAAAAGAGGAAGGTGTAAAAACATCTTCCTCTTTTTGACGTATAGAAAATCAACTACACAGTTCTTTTGAAAGCTGAAAATCGGACTCGAACCGACGACCCCTTCATTACGAGTGAAGTGCTCTACCAACTGAGCTATTTCAGCTTGTGTCATCAAAATGACCTTTTTCATTATATAACTTTTTAAATAACATTTCAACTATTTTATGCTTTTTATTTTTTTGAAAATTGATATAATAGAACTATCAGAATTGTTAATGTTAGGAGAATGTGTTTATGGAGAAAATAGGATTTATCGGAGCAGGGATCATGGGAAAACCAATGATCAGAAATTTGATGAAGGCGGGATTTGAAGTTAGCGTTTATGCAAGAGACAAATCAAAAATAAACGATTTGCTTGTTTCAGGAGCGGTGTATCATTCTACCATCAAAGCCTGTGTGGAAGATTGTGATAAAGTGATTACAATGGTAGGGTTTCCAAGAGATGTAGAAGAAGTGTATTTTGAAGAAGGCAATATCTTAGATAGTGTAAAAGAGGGGACTTATTTAATTGATATGACAACCACAAGTCCTAAAATCTCTGAAAAAATTTATGAAGAAGGCGTGAAAAAAGGGTTACACGTATTAGATGCACCGGTAACAGGTGGAGATCAAGGTGCGATTAACGGTACATTGTCTATTATGGTCGGTGGAGAGAAAGAAGATTTTGAACATTGTATCCCTATATTTAAAGCAATGGGGACTTCGATCAATTATCAGGGAAAAGCAGGAAGCGGACAGCATTGCAAAATGATGAATCAAATTATGATAGCGGGAACGATTTCTGGTATTTGTGAAGCTGTTTCTTATGCAAGTGCCAAAGGGCTTGATGTACAGAATGCTTTAAATGCAGTATCCACAGGAGCAGCTGGAAGTAAGCAGTTAGAATTACTAGGGAATAAAATAGTGGAAAAAGACTATGCGCCAGGATTCTTTATAAAACATTTTGTGAAGGATATGAAAATTGCGTTGATTGAATCGAATATCAGTGAATTAAATTTAGAAATGTTAAGTTTGGTATTATCTCATTATGAAGAATTGGAGTCTGAAGGTTGTGGGGATCTTGGGACACAAGCATTGATTAAATACTATAAAGTGGAAGAACAATCGCAGCAGGAAGATTAGTTTGGAAAAATGGTTAAAAGTTTTTATGACGATCATACTAGCTCTAATTACTTATCAGGATTGGAAAGAGAGAAAGATTCGTAATTTGTATGTGATCCTTATTTTTATAATTGGAATTTTAAAAGGAATTTACTTACAGCAATGGAGGTGGTCAGAACAGTTACTTGGACTCGTTTCTGTTAGTATTCCCATGTTTCTATTAAATCAAATTAACCACAATAGTTTTGGGATGGGGGATTTGAAAGTTGCAGGAGCTACAGGCGTCTTTCTTGGAGCAAGAAAAATGTGGAGTGCCTTTTGTATTAGTGTTTTTTTAGCAGGAGCATATATCATTTTTCTAAAAATCTTAAAAAAAGAAAAGCACAAGAAGACGATTGCATTTGGTCCATTTTTATCGATTGGAATTTTTATGTGCATGTTATGATAAAAATATGTAAGGTTGACAGAAAATATGCTCTATGATAGTATATCTTCATGCTGCTTTAATGCTTTAAAGCGAAATGCTTTTGAAAGAAGTATTAAAGAACGAAATATGAGATGAGAAAGGGGCTACGGCATGAAGAGAGAAAAGTTTGGTTCCAGACTCGGATTCATCCTGATATCGGCAGGATGTGCCATTGGGTTAGGAAATGTGTGGAGATTTCCATATATTACAGGACAGTATGGGGGAGCAGCCTTTGTATTGATTTATTTATTCTTTCTTTTGATCTTAGGATTACCTATTATGGTTATGGAATTTGCTGTTGGACGTAGTAGTCAGGCAAGTGCAGCGTTATCGTTTGATAAATTAGAGCCAGAAGGAAGTAAATGGCATTGGTATAAGTACGGAGCAATAGCAGGAAACTATCTGTTGATGATGTTTTATACTACCATTGGAGGATGGATGTTTCTTTATTTTATCAAAATGGCATCAGGAAAATTTACAGGACTAGACTCTAAGGCTATTGAAAATGAATTTTCTAATTTGACACAACG
>JARHYE010000111.1 GCA_029258605.1 Ruminococcus sp. | reverse complement strand
ATTATCTAACGGAAGAAGGAGAAATTGTGGCATTGATTAAACCACAATTTGAAGCTGGTAGAGAAAAGGTAGGAAAAAAAGGGGTTGTTAGAGAACGAAGTACCCATCATGAAGTGATAGAAAAAGTGGCAGAATATGCAAATTCTATTGGTTTCGAGATTAAAAACATTGACTTTTCTCCAATCAAAGGACCAGAAGGTAATATTGAATACCTTATTCATTTAAAAAAATGCTTGAATCAAACTCCAGCCATTGTGATTGATCTTAAGACTGTTGTAGATCAGGCTTTTGATACATTAGCAAAATAGGAGCGTATAATGGATAATTTTTATATCATTACAAATCTGCTTAAAGACGCGGATCTTAAGATTACAAATGAGATAAAAACATACATAGAAGAAAATGGGAAAAAATGCATTCTCTCTGAAAAAGATGAGCAGGGTCATATTATTCCAGGCACAGTTCCAAAAGGAATAGAATGTGGGCTTGTATTAGGCGGGGACGGAACATTGATCCGAGCAGCCAGAGAATTAAAAGGTTATGGGATTCCACTTCTTGGTATTAATTTAGGAACTTTGGGATATCTTACAGAAGTAGAAGTCCGTGATTTTCGAAGTGCACTAGATTCTCTCTTCTTCGAAGAACCAAGAATTGAAGAGCGAATGATGTTGCAAGGATCAATCAACGACAATTTTGAAGAAACGGCGATGAATGATATTGTAGTTACCAGGGAAGGGGAATTAAGAGTCATCCAATTTGATGTTTATGTCAATGGTGGACTGTTAAACACCTATATTGCCGATGGAGTCATTATTTCTACACCTACGGGTACTACAGGATACAATCTTTCGGCAGGGGGACCAATCGTAGATCCAACTGCTAAATTATTTGTAATTACACCAATTTGTCCTCATGCATTAAATAAAAGCAGTGTAGTGCTTTCCGCGGAAGATGTGATAGATGTTGTAATAAGTGATGGACGTTATGGAAAAGTTGAACAAGCATCTACTACATTTGATGGAGCAATAAGAAAGCCTGTTTCCTCAGGAGATAGGATTTCAGTCAGGCAATCAGAAGATACCATCCATCTTATTAGAATTGGAAAAGAAAGTTTTATGAATACCATGCGTACAAAGATGAAAGGAAACTAATTTATGAAAGTAAGTCGTCATACAAAAATTATTGAACTGATTACGCACAATAACATTGAAACCCAGGAAGAATTAGCTGATTTACTGAATAAAGCTGGATTTAAAGTTACTCAGGCCACAGTTTCCAGAGATATTAGAGATTTAAAATTGACAAAAGTCTCTGTGGATGGTGGAAGACAAAGATATGTTGTACATCAGACGGAAAAAATAGACAACCAAATGAATGAAAAATATATTCGTGTTCTTCGAGATGGGTTTGTTTCAATGGATATGGCACAAAATATGCTTGTAATAAAAACAGTTGCAGGAATGGCAATGGCTGTTGCAGCAGCAATCGATGCGATGAACTGGGGGGAAGTGGTAGGTTGTATCGCGGGGGATGATACAATTATGTGTGCAATTCGCAGTGTAGATGATACAATTCTTGTTATGGAAAAAATCCACAGTCTTGTATCAAGAGGAAATTAAAGTATGTTACAATATCTTCATGTAAAAAATTTGGCACTTATTGATGAAATTGAAGTGGAATTTAAAAAAGGGTTAAACATTCTAACAGGTGAAACAGGGGCTGGAAAATCAATCATTCTAGGCTCTGTTAATCTTGCTTTAGGAGCAAAATATAGTGTGGATCTTTTACGCAACAAGGAAAAACCTGGATTTGTAGAATTGGGATTTTATGTAAAAGAGCCGATTCTCGAAAAAAGATTGAAGGAACTGGATGTTTATTTGGAAGATCATATGGCTGTATTAAGCAGAAAGCTCATGAACGGAAGAAGTGTTTGCCGAATTAATGGTGAGGCAGTTAGCGCAAAAATTTTAAAAGAGGCGGCAGGAATACTGATTGATATTCATGGACAACATGAACATCAAACACTATTAAAAAAGAAAAATCATCTTGCACTATTAGATGATTATGCAGATGAAAAGGTTCAGGCTTTAAAAGAAGAAGTTTTTGAGCTTTATAAAGACTATCAATTTTATAAAAAGCAGTTAAATGAGTCCAATTTGGATGAACAAAGTAGATTAAGAGAGATTTCTCTTGCAGAGTTTGAAATAAAAGAAATACAAGACGCATTCCTACTACCAGAGGAAGATGTGGAATTAGAAACTTCTTATCAACGAATGACAGAAGGAAAGCGCTATTCCGAAAGTATTGCGCAGACATATCAGTATACAAGTAAAGAACCAGATCGAAATGCTGCGGAGCTGTTAAGCCGCGCAATCCACAGTTTGCAAGGGATTTCTGGATGTGATCAAGAAGGAGATAGTTTAATCAATCAATTGATTGAAATCGACAGTCTATTAAATGATTTCAATCGGGATCTTTTGGATTATGCGAAAACATTTGAATTTTCAGAGGAAGAATATTACGAGACAGAAAATCGTTTAAATTTGATTAATCATTTGAAGGCAAAATATGGAAATAGTATTTCTGAAATTCAAGAATATTTGCATCAAAGAGAAGAAAAACTATTAGAACTAAGTGATTATGCAACTCATGTCCAGATGCTGGAGAAGAAAACGGATGAGTGTGAACAGAAATTAAAAAAAGCTTCTGAATCATTAAGCAAGGTTCGAAGAAAAGAAGCAGTGTCTTTTGAAAAAGATATTACGCAGGCGTTGAAAGATCTTAATTTTTTAGATGTAGTTTTCCACATAGAATTTCAAAATATTGAACACTATACAGGAAACGGGATTGATGATGCGGAATTTTATATTTCGACGAATCCGGGTGAAAAGCCAAGACCATTAGCAGAAATAGCATCTGGTGGTGAACTTTCTCGTATTATGCTTGCAATTAAGTCGGTACTCGCAGACAAAGAAGATACTCCAACGTTGATTTTTGATGAAATTGACTCGGGTATTAGTGGAATTACAGCGGGTAAAGTGGCAGAAAAAATGAAAACAATAGCAAAAAATAGACAGATTATATGTATTACACATTTGCCACAGATTGCCGCTTTGTCGGATTCCCACTATATGATTGAAAAAATTTCCCATGAGAATCAAACAAAAACAAAGATTTCACACTTAAATTACGATCAGTCAGTTCAAGAACTTGCAAGGCTTTTAGGTGGAGCCAATATTACGGATTCGATTATTGATAGTGCAAAAGAAATGAAAGATATGGCAAAGAGTGAAATATAATACTAGAAAGAAATAAAAATATAGGGACATACTAAGACGGATACCAAAAGGTATTCGTCTTATTTTTATGATAAAAGGAAGTGTACTCATGAATATGAAAAATAGAAAAAATAAAATAAAAAAAATCGCAGTATGCTTTTTGATTGGTTTTCTGATACTCGGAGTTTTAAGGCAACCTGACTGGCTAGTGAAAAAAGAAGAAACAAGTACAAATATGTTACACGAAGATACAGTATTGTTAGGAGGAATGCCAGTTGGAATTTATATGGAAACAGAAGGAATTATGATTCTTGGTACGGAAGCAATTACGGGAGTGGATGGGAGAAAACGAGAACCGGCATGTAACCTTGTTCGTAGTGGAGACTATATTGTGGCAGTAAATGGGCAAAAGGTCAGAAATAAAAAATCGTTAACAGACACAATTGAACATATGGACTCGCAAAAGGTGAAATTAGATCTTCGAAGAAATGGTGAGATGGTGGAAGTTCAAGTAGATTCTGTTGAATATAAACCAGAAAGATACCGGCTTGGAATTTGGGTGAGGGACAACGTACAAGGACTTGGAACAGTAACCTTTCTAACGAAACAAAGTAATTTTGGAGCGCTAGGTCATGGAATTCATGATATTGATACCAACCGATTAATTGAAATTTCAAAAGGATCCTTATATAAAACAAGCATCCATGATGTCATTAAAGGTGAGTCAGGAAATCCGGGTAGTATGGAAGGAATTATTATCTATAATTACTATAATAAAATTGGACAAATTAGAAAAAATACATGTGATGGGATTTACGGAAAAATTGATCGGATTAATGAAGTATTTCCAGAGCAAATTCCAATTCAAGTGGCTACAAGAGAACAAATAAAAACAGGAGATGCACAAATTAGATGTTATGTAAATGGAAAAATTAAAAATTACGACATAAAAATATTGGATGTTAATCCAAGGTGCAGGGAACGAAATAAAGGGATTATTATTAAAGTGGTTGACAAAGAACTTCTAGAAGAAACAGGAGGGATTGTTCAAGGTATGAGTGGTGCTCCAATTATTCAAAATGGAAAATTAGTAGGTGCAGTGACCCATGTTTTTGTGAATGATCCAACCAAAGGATACGGCATATTTATTGAGAATATGCTGGACGCAGCGGCATAGTGGTAAAACAGCGGCAGAGAGAATTTCCCTCTGCCGCTGTTTCGATTGTTATGATATAATGAGATTAGATAAATCACAATTGTAAGGGAGGAAATCTATATGCGCATTTGGAAAACAATATTCACTGTTTTAACTATTGTCTTTGGTTCTCTTGGATTAATGAATGTAGTATCTTACGATATAACATTACCAATAATGTTTGTTTTT
>JARHYE010000100.1 GCA_029258605.1 Ruminococcus sp. | reverse complement strand
AATCTTCAAGTGTCTGTATGTAGTACGTATCTTTACATGCTTTTTTGCAAATTTCAAATAACTTCTGGGTGTTGGAACTATGTTTGTCACCAATCACGATCATAGCATCCACCTTCTCTGCAATGGTATGCGCTTCACTTTGACGCTCTTTTGTAGCATTGCAGATTGTATTTAAAACATTTATATCATAACTCTTTTTTGAAATGATTTCAACTAAATCTTGAAATTTGTTGTAATTAAATGTCGTCTGGGATACTATGCAGATTTTTTTTCCTGCTTCTACTTCAAAATTTTGTGCTTCCTGTGGTGTTTGAATGACTGTAACTAAGTTTCCTGCCCACCCCTTAATCCCAATGACTTCTGGGTGTTCTGGATTTCCAATGATCACGATGTGTCTGCCCGCTTTGCTTTCTCTTTGCACAATATTGTGTATTTTTTTTACAAATGGACAAGTCGCATCTACAATATCCAGATTTTTTTCTTTCATTTTCTTGTAAATTCGTTCTTCAACCCCATGGGATCTGATAATAACGGTTCCCTCTTCTAAAGCATCCAATTCCTTTTCACTATTTAAAACTTTAACCCCTCGTTTTTTGAGGTCTTTTACCACTTCCGCATTGTGTATAATTGGGCCATAGGTGTAAATTGTTTTCTGATCTTGGTTTTGTCTTGCCTGTTCGTATACGGTTTCCACTGCACGTTTTACCCCAAAACAAAAGCCTGCTGTTTTTGCACGGATAATTTCCATTTTTTTCCTCTTTTTTTCTTATCTTTTCTTTTCAATATAGGTCATAATCTTGCTTACAACCTCTGAAATTGTCATGTCTGAACTATCAATCAGTATGGCATCCTCTGCTTGCTTTAGTGGTGCTGTTTCTCTGTTCATATCACGATAATCTCGATCTTCGATGTCGTGACAGATGTCGTCGTAATTACATTGAACCCCTTTTTCTGTCAGTTCATCAAATCTTCTTTTCGCACGGGTGGATACGCTTGCAGTCAAATATATTTTCACCTCGGCCTTTGGTAAAATATTTGTCCCGATATCTCTTCCATCCATGATCACATCTTCCTGGGCTGCTAAATTTCTTTGCAATTCCAATAGTTTTTCTCGAACCTTAGGAACCGTTGAACTTTTGGAAGCCATATTTCCTACGTTCTCCTGACGGATCAGTGTAGATACATCTTCCCCGTTTAACAGCACTTTTTGTACGCCATCTTCATAGCGTATGCTTACAGATGCTCTTTTACATGCCTCTTCGATTGCTGATACATCTTCTCCGTCTAGTCCCTCATTTATAAAATGAACAGCCAAAGCTCGGTACATCGCTCCTGTATCTACATAAATAAACCCTGTCTCTTTTGCCACTAATTTTGCGATTGTGCTTTTTCCAGCTCCTGCTGGTCCGTCGATTGCTACATTAAATCCCATATTTTTCCTCACTTTATTTGTTATTCGATTGCATTTCCTGCCAAATACGCTGTAGACCATGCAATCTGTAAATTAAATCCACCTGTTAATGCATCCAAATCCAGGACCTCTCCTACAAAGTAAAGATTGTCCACAGACTTTGATTCCATTGTTCCCGGATCTATTTCTTTGACATTTACGCCACCTTTTGTAATAATTGCTTCTTTGAAACTTCTCAACCCCGTTAAAGTAAGTCGAAAATCTTTTATCAGATGAACAAACCGTTCTCGTTCTTCACGACTAACTTCATTTACTTTCTTTTCCAAATCTATCCCGCTAAGTTCTAGAAGAACCGGCTTTAATTTTGCCGGAAATAGTTTATCTACTCCATTTTTAAACTGCTTATTTCTATTTTCCTTAAAATCTCGAAGTACCCTTGCATCTAATTGTTCAAAAGAAAGTGCCGGTTTTAAATCAATGGATAAGGTAAGGTTTTTCTTCATTAAACGATCCCCCACCTTACTACTAGCACTGATCATAAGGGGGCCACTCACTCCGTAGTGTGTAAAAAGCATCTCCCCAAACTCTTTATAAATCACCTTTTTGTCGTCCAAAATGCGAATTTCTACATTTCGAAGAGACAATCCTTGTAGTTCCTGAACGTAGGGCTCTTTTGTTTCCATTGGTACAAGTGCTGGACGAAGTTCTGTTACATGGTGTCCTACTTCTTTTGCAAAACGATATCCATCTCCGGTGGATCCTGTTGAAGCATAAGAAAGACCTCCTGTTGCAACAATACAACTATCCCCTTTTACTATTCTTCCATCTTTTAATTGAACTCCTTCGATCTTTTGATCTTTCACCATCACTTTCTCTACTTCTGTATCTAAATGAATGGATACATGGAGTTTTTTTAGCTCTCGTGAAAAAGCCTGAATCACATCCGATGAATGGTCGGATGCCGGAAACACTCTGTCTCCTCGTTCAATTTTTGTTTTCACTCCTAATTCTTCAAAAAACTCTATAACCTGATCATTTGTAAAACTGTAAAATCCACTATACAAAAATTTAGGATTGGTTACAACTGCATTTAGTAAAGTTTCAATATCCGCTGCATTTGTAATATTACATCTCCCTTTTCCTGTAATAAAAAGTTTCTTGCCTAGTTTCTCATTTTTTTCAAATATATGAACTACATGGCCATTTCTCGCCGCAAAAACGCCTGCCATCATTCCTGCTGCTCCACCACCTATGATTAATACTTTACTCATAATTATTCCCCTTTGCTTCTGTCAATTTTGTAGAAAATGTATCGGTCACACGATTTAATTCATCCCCACTGTATACCTGATATTCTCCCCATATATCTTCTAGCGTTTCCAATGTAGAAATCACTTCTTTCTGGCGCTTCATGCATAATGCAACCACAAGCGCGTTGATCACACTAAGCGGTGCCACCAAGGAGTCCACAATGGACACCATATTACTTCTTGCAATAAGATTGCATGAAGAATAAAGGGTCATTGGCGAATGAATACTATCTGTCAACGTAATGACTTTAGCCTTTCGATTACTAGCAAACTCCAATGCTTTTAAAGTACGTACAGAATAACGCGGAAAACTAATACCTATGATCGCATCTTCTTCTCCTATGCGAATTAGCTGTTCAAAAATTTCTGTAGAACCTGTTGTATTGATCAGAGTAACCTGTTCACAAATTAAGTTCAAATAAAAATTCAAGAACATTGCAAGCGGTGCACAGCTTCTAATTCCGATAATATAAATACGCTTTGCATTTAATAGTGTATCAACCGCTTCTTGAAATATATGCTCATCGATCTCTGCAAGCGTCGTTTTAATCTTTTCAATATCTGACTGAAGCACACTCTCAAGGATTTGGGGTTGAGCAATTCTCCCATGCGTCACTTCCATCCTCTGAATCGAACTGAGCTTATTGCGAACAAGTTCCTCTAAATCCTTTTGGAAACTAGGGTAGCCTTTGTATCCAAGTTGTGTAGCAAACCTTACAACGGTAGATTCGCTAACCCCAACGATTTCTCCCAATTTCGATGCAGTTAAAAAAACGGCTTTATCATAGTTTTGACAGACATAATCCGCCAGTCTTTTCTGGCCTTTGCTTAATCTAGGATAATGTTCGCTAATTCTAGACAACAGTTCTTCTGTATTTTTTTTCTGATTTATTTTTTCTCGTCCTGTCACGATAACTCCTTTTATCTTCCATGATCTTTTCATATCTCACACATTATATCATAAATTTACTTAACATAGCAAAAAAATCCGCTCCACAGAATTAAATTCTGTGGAACGGATGATAAGTTGCAAAAAGAGAGCGTGTTTCTCTTCCTATATTAAACTGGGTATGAGCCATTTTCTGTATCTGCTGTTTTCGCATCTACTTTTGTTTGCTGTGCTTCTCTGTATTTAAAGAAGTCTGTTGCAACCTGTGGAAATAAAGCATAAGTCAAAACATCTTCATCCTGCTGAATCCACTGTGCACATTCACTGCGAAGTGTATCCAATTCATTTGGAATAAGATCTGCTGGACGACAAGTAATAACTTCAGCATCCCCAATAACTTTCTTTTTCACTTCTTCATTAAATGGTTTTGCAGTTGCACCATATTTTCCAGATAATACATCTTTTGTTTCTTTTGTAGCCATCTTATAACGTTCTCCCATAAGAACATTAA
>JARHYE010000063.1 GCA_029258605.1 Ruminococcus sp. | reverse complement strand
AGCATTTCTTTTGCTGATACTAACATATTTTAATACCTCCAATTCTTGCGGGCAGTTTCCCCGCTTATACATTAGTTTAAAATCTTTATCCATTATATCCTAAACAAAAATAAAATACAACAACTATACCTCATTTGTTCTTAACTATCTTATTAATATATTTAATTTTTCTTTATCATACTCTCCTTTGAACGACAAAAAACCACGAACCCAACTAAGATTCATGGTTTTTAATAGTGACTCCGAGGGGAATCGAACCCCTGATTCCAGCGTGAGAGGCTAGCGTCTTGACCGCTTGACCACGGAGCCATAATTATATTACTCTCACAAGCGATTTTTATTATACTATACCTTTCTATAATATGCAAGTCTTTTTTTAATTTTATTTGTTGTAAGCTGAAATTTTTTCGACCGTATCCGGAGAAACCATAATTTGAAGCGCCTGTTTATCATTACATATTTCTACTGTATCATGTATTCCTCCAAACTCTCCATCAAGGGTCCACGAAATCTCCTCTTCAGATTCAAAACAAATCTTTCCCGTCTTAAATGTATACATATATTTTGAATCAATCTGCTTGATCAAAATAGCTGCAAGTATTTCATTTAGCTCAATTGGGTTTTTCGGTGTCTTAATTAAAGTAACTTCAAATTCGCCGTCATCAAACACCACATTTTTTCCAATAATTCCTTTAAAACCACCTACTGATTTTGAGTTAGTTACCATACCAAACACAAAGTTATCTTCCAACACTTGTCCATCATATGTCACCTTGATCCGATAGGACGGAATATTAAAAATGCGCTTTGTTCCTTCCAGTACATACGCAAGATGTCCTAATACATTTTTTGCACTTTGCTTTGTTTCATAGGACACATCTGTAAACAGCCCGAACGCTGCTATGTATACGAATCTTTCTTTATTAAATTTTCCAATATCACAAGAAAATGGAATTCCATTAGCTGCTATATCTGCTGCTTCCAACACATTTTTTGATATATATAAACTATTGGCAAAATCATTGGTCGTCCCCGCCGGAATATATCCAATTGGAATCTGTTTCTCTCGCATAGCCATTCCAGATACCACCTCATCCAAAGTTCCATCTCCACCACTACAAATCACACGATCATAATCCTCTGTATAAGAAATGGTTTTTGCGTAAGCATCCTGATATTTCTGTGTAGGATAGGTAGTCACTTCATATCCTGCTTTCACAAAAATATCAATCACATCTGCAAGTTTTGGTTTTAGAATTCCGGTTCCCGCATTTGGGTTATATATAAATAATAATTTTTTCATTTGTTCGGTTCTCCTTGCTGCACTTTAAAAGAAAAGAGACCATACCAACACAATGTACAGCCCCCAACATCACATCATCAGATTATAAAGCAGCCATTACAATTTTGCATTTGCAAAAAACATCTTAATTCCTTCTGCTGCCTTCTCTTCATCTTCACCATCTGTAACTACAGTAAACTCTTGTCCTTCCGTAAAATTCAGACTCATCATTCCCATAATACTCTTGGCATTGATTTTCTTTTCGCCGACATGAATATTAATTCTACAAGCATACTGACTTGCCTCTTGCACTAACAGTGCGATTGGTCTTCCATCCATTCCTTTTTTCTGCATTACAACAACAGGTGTCTCGATCATAATAATCCTCCTTGTTCTGTTCTGACTTTGTCAGCCATCTCACTTAACTTTCTCAAACGATGATTTACTCCCGATTTTCCAACCGGGGGTGTCAATAGTTCCCCTAACTCCTTCAGCGTCGCCTCTGGATGATTCAGTCGCGCAAGTGCAACTTCTTCCAACCCCTCTGGCAGTTTACTGAACCCGATCGTATCTCGAAGATATGTAATATCTTCTAACTGTCTAACAGCAGCCGATACTGTCTTATTGATATTAGCAGTTTCACAATTAACTTTACGATTAACTGAATTACGCATTTCTTTAAGAATTCGTACATTTTCCAGTTCCATCAACGCCACATGTGCTCCCATGATATTCAAAACATCAACAATCTGTGCTCCTTCTTTTAAATAAACAACATAGGACCGTTTCCTTCTGACTGTCTTTGCATCCATGGAAAATCCGCAGATGATATTTTTAATCTGTGTAGCCATTTTTTCTGAGGAACATACGATCTCAAAATGGTAGGATTTACTTGGATCACTCATAGATCCAGCTGCCAGAAATGCACCTCTTAAAAATGCCCTCTTGCAACAATTCTGCTGCAAAATAATCGGGTTAACCACCTGAACCTCTTCAAATTCGGAGTGATGTTCTTGTATTAGTTTTGTTGCCTGAAGGATACGAATTGCATCTTGATGTTTTTTTACAACAACTACATATGAAGCACTGTTTTTTAAGATGTTTCTACGAACAGACACATCAACATCTATATTAAATGTTTTTCTCAACAAAGTAAAGCACTTTCTTGCAACAGCTGGATTTTCCGAATGAATCCTAATCTTATAACAAGAACGACTGTCAATGGATATAAATCCACACATACTTAAAAGTGCAGACAGTTCTGCTATTTGACAGTGTCGTGCCCGATTCCACTGTGTTGAAAGTTCTTCTTTTACCTCCAATGAAAATGACATAAAATGCTCCTTTTATTTTGCTTTTGTGATTGCATCTTTCCGAATGTCTCTGTGTTCAATCCGTACTCCATAATTTTCTTTTGTATTTAAAAACTCATACAATTCATTGGCTAATGTTACAGATCGATGTTTTCCTCCCGTACAGCCTACCGCAATCACTAACTGATTTTTTCCTTCTAAAATATAGTTCGGAATCAAGAACTCGATCATATCGTGAAGTTTTTCAACAAACTCTCGCGTTCTATCATTGTCCATAACATAATTTTTTACTTGTGCTTCATTTCCTGTCTTTTCTTTTAACTCTTCTATATAATATGGATTCGGAAGGAAACGAACATCAAACACCAAATCTGCATCCTGTGGAATCCCATATTTAAATCCAAAAGACATCACTGTGACATAAAGATTTTTAAATTCTTTTCCTTGCACAAAAATCTTTGTTAACTCCCGTTTCAATTCTCTTGTAAGCATCTTACTTGTATCAAGTATATACTTCGCATGCACTTTTAAGAACCGAATCGCTTCTCTTTCTTTTGCAATCCCAAGATCTATTCTTCCTTCTCCTCCAAGGGGATGCTGTCTCCTTGTTTCCTTATATCTTTTTACCAATACATTATCTTTTGCATCTAAGAAAAGAATTTCATATTTAATGCCAAGTGCTTCAATCTCTTCTAATTTTTTTTCCAAATTACCGAAGGATTGTCCTCCTCTGACATCGATTCCAAGTGCAACATTGATAATTTCCGAATCTGGTACAGTGAGCATCTCCGCAAACTTAGACATCAGTGGAATCGGAAGATTATCTACACAGAAATATCCCATATCTTCTAGCATTTTAAGTGCTGTTGACTTTCCTGCCCCTGACATTCCTGTAACAATCACGAACCTCATCTTAAAATTCTCCTATCATTTTCACTTCTGGCTCCAGCCTAATACCTGACATTTCTTCTACTCGATCTGAAACTTGTTTGATTAATTCTACAACATCGGATGCCGTAGCTCCCTTGTTGCTGATAACAAATCCACAGTGTTTCTCTGAAACTTGCGCTCCTCCAACACGAAATCCTCTAAGTCCAGCTTCTTCAATAAGTTTTCCTGCAAAATTGCCTTCTGGACGTTTAAACGTACTACCAGCACTTGGATATGCCAATGGTTGCTTTGTAACTCTTCTATCCTTCAATTCATTCATATAGGAGCGAATCTCATTTTCATCTCCATCTTTCAAATGAATCGCTGCTTCTAATACAACATAATTCTTTCTTCCTATAATACTTGTTCGATACCCCAATTCCAATTCATCTACAGAAAGAGTTTTTACCTCGCCTTCTTCTGTTAAAACAGTAGCGCTTTCTAAAATATGTTTCATTTCTCCACCATAGGCTCCTGCATTCATCATGACTGCTCCACCAAGGGTTCCTGGAATTCCTGCTGCAAACTCAAATCCTGTAAGGGATGCTGCGCATGCCTTTGCTCCAATCTTCGAAAGTAGAGCTCCTGCCTGGGCATAAATATGCGTTCCTTCACATCTGATTTCACACATATTTTTGTATAAGGAAATAATCATTCCTCGATAGCCTTTGTCTCCAACTAACAAATTACTTCCATTTCCTACAATATAATATGGAATACTTTGTTCTTTGCATAGTTTTACAAGTTTACAAACTTCTTCTACTGTCTCTGGCGTTAGAAAAAAATCTGCCGGTCCACCAATGCGGAATGTAGTGTGTTTGCTCATCATTTCATTTATATAAATATTTTTCTTATCTAATATAAGATATAATTCATTCAATATTTCCATATCGATTCTCCAATCTATTTCTATTATTTCCAATCATACAACATCCTATGATCAAATTCAACTATAAGCAGAATGAAATAAAATCCATTCTTCACAAAACTCATGATCTATTATTGTTGAAAAACAACATTCTCGTGATTATAAAAATATTTAAAATATCTATTTGTCAATCTATTTCTTTGATTTTATATTGTTTTCAGCATATATTATTTTTTACGCCAAAGATTCAAGATAAATAACTTCTCAGTCTATTGCAAAATACTTTTAAATGATGTATAGTAATTAGGTCTAAACAAAATTTTATTTTAAAAGGAGTGAACATATCATTGGACTCGAGTGACGCCATACAAATTATTATATTAATCATTCTATTGGCACTGTCTGGATTTTTTTCATCTGCGGAGACAGCCCTTACAACTGTAAACAAAATCCGGATGCGTTCTCTTGCTGAGGACGGAAACAAACGTGCACAGCTCGTGCTTGATGTAACAGAACGTCATTCACACAAGATGCTTAGTGCAATATTAATCGGTAACAACATCGTTAATATTTCTGCTTCATCATTAGCAGCAACTCTGGCCTATGGCTTTGGTGGTTATATGGTCAGTATTGTTACAGCTCTTTTAACAATCCTTATTCTTGTGTTCGGAGAGATAACTCCAAAAAGTGTAGCTACACTTAACGCAGAAAAGCTTTCCCTCTCCTATATAAGGATCATACGATTCTTCATGATCATTATGACACCTTTTATTTTTGTTATAAACTTGATCTCAAGATCTCTTCTTTTCTTATTGCGCATTGATCCTAATGTCAAAAGTGACACTATGACAGAAGATGAACTTCGTACAATCGTGGACGTAAGTCATGAAGATGGAGTCATTGAATCAGAAGAAAAAGAAATGATCTACAACGTATTTGATCTTGGAGATGCTCGTGCAAAAGATGTAATGGTACCACGTGTAAATGTAACCTTTGCTGATGTGAACAGTTCTTATAATGAATTAATCGAATTATTTAAAAGAGATAAATTTACAAGACTTCCTGTTTACGAAGGAACAACTGACAATGTCATCGGTACAATCAATATGAAAGATCTTCTCTTGTTTGAGAACAAAGAGCATTTTTGTATAAAAGATATTCTTCGTGAAGCGTATTTTACTTATGAGTACAAAAATATTTCCGAACTTCTTGTAGAAATGCGAGATACTTCCTTTAATATTGCCATCGTACTTGATGAATATGGAGAAACAGCAGGACTTATCACTTTAGAAGATATTCTTGAAGAAATCGTCGGCGAAATTCACGATGAATACGATGAAAACGAAGAAGAATGTCTAAAGAAATTAAAACCAAACGAATATGTCATTGAAGGTTCCATGAGCCTTGATGATGTAAATGACCGCTTAGGCACAGAACTTGAATCTGAAGATTATGATTCTCTGGGTGGATTTATCATTGAACATCTTGACCGTCTTCCAGAAGTAGGCGACGAAGTGATTGTAGAATCTGGTATTCGACTTATTGTAGAAACACTTGATAAGAACAGAGTCGAAAACGTGCATGTTTATCTTCCAGAAGTTCTTCTGACAAAAACAGAAATGCAGCACACATCGGATTCTTCTGATAATAATTCAGAAAACAAAAAATCATCTTAACTTAAAGCACTTTAGAGTAATTTTCTCTAAGGTGCTTTTACTTTTTTGAAATTTTTGCATATAATATAGAAATGTTTTTTGAAAGGATCTAATTCCTATGCCATATTCTATCATGCTCGATGCGGGACATGGCGGCCGCGATCCCGGTGCAATTTACAATGGTCGTCAGGAAAAAGACGATACATTACGTCTTGTACTTGCTATTGGTGACATACTACAAAACTCGGATGTGAATGTAGAATACACACGAACCACAGATGTTTACGAATCCCCCTACCAAAAAGCTTTGGAAGCAAACAATGCTGGAGTAGACTTTTTCCTTTCCATACATCGTAATTCATTTGAAACAGATAATCTTGTTTCCGGTGTGGAGTCACTTGTTTACAATCTATCTGGCATAAAACTTCAGGTTGCCGAAGAAATCAATCAGCTTCTGAAAGGAATTGGGTTTGTAAATCTTGGAGTAAAAGCTCGCCCAAATCTTGTAGTGTTGCGAAAAACAAAAATGCCTGCCGTACTTGTAGAAGTCGGTTTCATTAACTCTGATACTGATAATCTACTCTTCGATGAAAACTTTAATGAAATTGCACAGTCTATTGCTTCTGCTCTCTTGGATGTTTTAGAAACAGACCATATCATTCCTGTTCCTGGCTATTCTGTACAGGTCGGTTCTTACAAAAACCCTATTTACGCAAAACGTTTCTTAAAAGAATTACTTGACCAAGGTTTCCCCGCTAACCTCATACAATCCGATGGTTATTTTCGTGTGTACGTTGGAAGTTTCAACACCTTAGATGACGCCGCTTCTATGGAGCAAAAATTAAAACTTGCAGGTTATCCAACCTTGATTATTAATCAATAAAAAGATCGCTCAGATTAATCATAATCTGGGCGATCTGTTATTTTTAAACTGTCAGATTTTCAGCTTTCAATACGTCTACCACTTTATTTGCATATTCTTCGCAAATCTCATCGCTAGAAGCTTCAATCATAACACGAATCACTGGTTCTGTACCACTTTCTCTTACAAGAATTCTTCCATCACTTCCAAGTGCCTCTGTAACTTCCTGTACCGCTTTTTGTACTGCTGGATTTTCTCTTGCAGTTTTCTTGTCAACTACACGTACATTTTTTAAAGTCTGCGGGAAAATCTTTACTTCTTCGCAAAGCTTTGACAGACTCTGTTTTGTCTCCATAATAGCTTCCATTACCATAAGAGAAGTCAAGATTCCATCTCCTGTTGTTGCGTATTTGCTAAATATAATATGTCCAGACTGCTCTCCGCCTAATCCATATCCATTAGCCATCATATTTTCTGCAACATATTTATCTCCAACAGCTGTCTGCTCATACTTCATTCCAATCTTATCGCAAGCTTTGTAAAGACCAAGATTTGACATTACCGTTGTCACAATTGTATTATCTTTTAATCTTCCACGTTCCATAAGATATTTTCCGCATACATATAAGATAAGATCGCCATCAACCACATGTCCCTGATCATCTACTGCGATACATCGGTCTGCATCACCATCATATGCAAACCCAACATCCAGTCCTTTTTCAAGAACATACTTCTGAAGTACTTCGATGTGTGTAGAACCGCAATTTGTATTAATGTTTGTACCATCTGGATCATTATTTATAACATATGTCTTAGCTCCCAAAGCATCAAATACACTTTTTGCAATTGTAGAAGAGCTACCATTTGCACAGTCAAGACCAATTCTCTTATCTTTGAACGAACGTGTTGCAAGTGAGATCAAATGTCCAATGTAACGATTTCTTCCCGCTGCGTAATCAACCGTACGACCAATATTTTCCTTCTGTGCCAATGGGATTTCTTCTGTCTCTCCATCAATGTATGCCTCAATCAATTCTTCCACATCTGCACTTAATTTACGTCCCTGTCCATTGAGAACTTTGATTCCATTGTCATAAAATGGGTTGTGACTTGCTGAAATCATGATTCCACAATCAAAATCTTCTGTTCTTACTACATAAGATACACTCGGTGTTGTTGTAACATGCAAGAGATAAGCATCTGCACCAGAAGCTGTCAGTCCTGCAGCAAGGGCATATTCAAACATATAACTACTTCTTCTCGTATCTTTTCCAATGACCACTTTTGCTTTATGATCTTTTCCGAAATACCATCCTAAATAACGTCCTACTTTAAACGCATGCTCTACTGTAAGAACAACATTTGCTTCTCCACGGAATCCATCTGTTCCAAAATATTTTCCCATAACTAATCCATCCTTTTATTTAATCTATTCTTTCGAATTTGTATGTTTACTTCTAAAAATACGATTACATTATATTATTTTTTTCATATGGTTACAACCATTTTTATATTTTTTTTATATTATCGAAATATTTTTGTAACTTTTCTTTAACAGCTCTGTACATTCATCCTATGTTGATGTTAAAATGAGAGGGAATTATTTTATTTGGAGGAAACTATGATCAAACTTATCGCAAGCGATTTAGATGGAACCTTATTGCAAGATCACGCGCAAGAGCTTTCATCACATACGCTTTCATTAATACGTGAAATTTCAAAAAAGGGAATTCATTTTATTGCAGCAAGTGGAAGACAATATGACAATTTAACGCAAGTTTTTGAAGCGATCCATGACGATATTTCCTATATTGCAGAAAATGGCTCTATTTGTATGCATCAGGGAAATGTAATTTCCCGTACTACGATTGCCCCTGAACTTTGTAAAAAAATCATCGATGAAGTGAAACGAGACAACCGTTTTGAACTTGTTATTTCTCAGCAACAATCTTGTTTCATTGAAGATCGCAATCCTGATTATGTACATCTTATAAAAGATGTTATGAAGAACACAACAGAAATTGTCCGTGATCTTCGTACAGTTACAGGGCCAATCCTTAAAATCGCAATCTGTAACATGACGGAACCTGATGAAGATTTTATGGACTATCTGCACACATTGCGTGATCTTTTCAAAGATCAAATAAAAATTGTCACTTCTGGAAATATATGGATTGATTTTATTGCACCTGGTTCTAATAAAGGAACCGCACTTTCTGCATTCATGGATCTTTTCCATGTAACACCTGATGAATGTATGGTATTCGGTGATCAGTACAATGATCTTGAAATGCTTCAGTCTGTAAAACATAGCTTTGCTATGAAAACCTGCGCTCCAGGTGTTGAAAAATACGCCGCATATCAAACAGAACGTGTCGAAGATATTTTAGAAAAACTTCTAGAAAATCTCTAATTTAAAATGGAGTGTATCTATTCGATACACTCCATTAAAATATTACGTTAAAGATTGAATTTTTTTCATATCAAAAATCTTTTTCAAAGATACATCATATGGTGGCTTTGCAATCCCGTATTCTGTAACAATGGCAGTAATGAGCTCATGATCAGTCACATCAAAACATGGATTAAAAACATTCACTCCTTCTGGAGCCATTCGTTTTTCATACCACATTTCTGTAATCTCATCTCCCGAACGTTCTTCAATTGGAATTTCACTTCCTGATGCAAGAGACATATCAATTGTAGATGTTGGTGCGCATACATAAAATGGAACATTATAATGCTTCGCTACAGCCGCAACTACAGAGGTTCCAATTTTATTTGCCGTATCTCCATTTGCTGCAACTCTATCACATCCAACAAAAACAGCTTGAATCAGACCTTTTTTCATTACCATTCCTGACATATTATCACAGATTAAAGTCACATCCATCCCCGCATTATCTAGTTCAAACGCAGTAAGCCTGGCACCTTGTAATAGCGGTCGTGTCTCGTCTACATAAATATGAAATCCGTAGTCTTTTTCTTGGCCTAAGTACATTGGTGCTGTAGCTGTTCCATATTTTACAGCTGCAAGTCGACCTGCATTACAATGTGTCAAAAGTCCGTCCCCCTTTTTCACAAGTGTAAGGCCATATTCCCCCAGTTTTCGACATACTTTAATATCTTCTTCTCGAATGTTTAATGCTTCTTCATGAAGCAATTCTTTCACTTCTAAAACAGTATGATCTTGATTCTCTTTTACAACGTTTTCCATGCGTTCCAAAGCCCAAAATAAATTCACAGCCGTAGGGCGTGATGTAGATAGATATTGTTTTAGGTCTTGAAATTTTTTCACAAAAACCTCCATATTATCTGTAGGCTCATCTTTGACCAGAACGTAAATACCAATCGCTGCTGCAACTCCTATCGCAGGCGCTCCACGAACTTTCAAAAGGTAGATTGCATCCCAAATTTCTTTTGCCGTTGTCAAATATATCATCTCTATTTTGTTAGGAAGTTTTGTCTGATCCACAATTGCAAGTGCACCTTTTTCTTCCTCTAAATATACTGTCTCAAATTCCGTGATTTTTTTCATTATTGATCCTTCTTTTCAATCTCCATGATCATGTCTACACGTCTTTCATGACGTCCGCCTTCAAACTCTGTATTAAGCCATGTTTCTACAATTAATTTCGCAAGTTCAGCTCCAACCACTCTTGCACCAAATGCAAGAATATTACAGTTATTATGCTGTCTTGCCATTTTTGCTGTATATGGCTCGCTACAAACTGCAGCACGAACACCTTTTACTTTATTGGCAGCCAATGAAATTCCAAGTCCTGTCCCGCAAATAAGAATTCCTTGTTCCACCTCTCCTGATACAACTGCACGACCAACTTTTTCTCCGTACAATGGATAATCGCAACTATCTGTAGTGTAAGTTCCGTAATCTACAACTTCATGTCCTTTTTCCTTTAAAAATTCAATAATTTCAGCTTTTAATTCCAATGCTGAATGATCATTTCCAATTCCGATTTTCATTTTATACATTCCTTTCTACAAGCACTTCTATATTATCTAATTAAGTGTATCATATAATATATCTTTCCACAAGACTTCTGAATTTCTCAATAAAAAAACCCTGGAAACTTATGTTTCCAGGGTTCTATATTATTCTTATCTTAGATCAAAGTCTGATTACTCGATAATTTTAGCAACCTTACCTGAACCTACTGTACGTCCACCTTCACGGATAGCGAATCCAAGACCCTCTTCCATAGCTACTGGGTGGATAAGTTCAACTGTCATTTCAACGTGGTCACCAGGCATGCACATTT
>JARHYE010000052.1 GCA_029258605.1 Ruminococcus sp. | reverse complement strand
CTCCAAATATATGTTAAATTCAAATTGTTATTGTGCTTCCGTTGATGCGGACACGGACACGGACGTTTCAACGGAACATACTCATTCATTTTAAGGTACACAAGGTATATTGTCAATACATATTTCCTAAAATATTGTAAAAAATAGGAATAAATGAAAAAAATTTAAGGAAAGGTGTGGTTTATGAAATGTTGGACAGATATAATATCCGAACGGACCTTGCATTGGAGGAAAAAGAACGATTTGAATCAGATCATGTAGAAGTTCCTGGGGTTATTTTAGAGGAGAGTTATGACATGGAGCAGGAAATTCGTATTACTAAAGTAAAAATTGAAACAGAGAATGGAGCGAAGATTATGTGTAAACCAGCTGGCACATATCTAACATTAGAGGCTCCGAATATGGCTGTGCCAGACGAGGATTACCATAGGGAAATTTCAAAAAAAATTGCAACGTATCTGTCAAAACTAATAGAGGATTTAGAGTTACCATGCAAACAGGAACTTTCTGTTCTTATTGTGGGACTTGGAAATCGTCAGGTGACACCAGATTCACTGGGGCCAGAGGTGGTAGATCATCTTGTGGTAACTAGACATATTGTAAAAGAATATGGAAAATATGCTATGGGAATGGAAAGTGCCAATCAAATCAGCGCCCTGGTTCCAGGAGTAATGGGACAGACAGGAATGGAGACGGTTGAAATTATAAAAGGGGTGGTAGATCAGATAAAGCCCGATCTTGTCATTGCTGTGGATGCATTAGCGGCTAGAAATACAAGGAGATTGCATAGAACCATACAGATCGCCGATACAGGGATTCACCCAGGGGCAGGCATCGGAAATCGAAGAGGGGGATTAACGAAAGAAACAATTGGAGTGCCAGTAATAGGAATTGGAGTGCCAACGGTAGTGGATGCAGCAACCATTGTAAGTGATACCATGGAAAATCTCATTCATTCTATGGAGGAGTCGAAACTGTTAAAAGGCGTGGGAGAGGTGTTAAAAACATACAACGATGCTGAAAAATATGAACTCGTGAAAAAAATGATTTCACCACATTTAAATGGAATGTTTGTAACCCCAAAAGATGTTGATGAAATGATCAAACAAATTAGTTTTACGCTTTCAGAAGCTTTGAATATACTTTTTACGAACGAAGTTCCGGCATAAACATAAAAAGCTGCCCATATATATGAAAAAGGAAAAAAATACGGGCAGCTGTTTATAAGAAAATGAAAGAAGGCATGGTATGAAGCGGACAATAATCATAGGGATTGAATTGTTGATACTAGGAACACTCCTTGTTAAACCAATACATAAAGAGACGGAACAAAAGAAGGGGACATATTTTTTTCAAAAAAGTCAAAAATACTTGCAGAAGTCTGCAGAAAAACTTTATATGCCAGGAGTTGTTTATCGGGAAAACGAAGACAAAGAACAGCAGGAGCATTGGATAAAAAAAAGAGCCATGGAGTTTATTCCAGTGGCAAGTTATATGGAAGAAAAAAACAAAATGCAACCGGTAAAAGAAGATGAAGAAACAATTGCAAAAATACTGGAGGAACAGGCAAATGACGAAAATAGTATAGATGAAAATGGGAAGTTGGTGGGAGATGATTCCCTAGAGCGATTAGAAAATCTTGTGGCAAAAGACAACTCTCCAATTGATATGTCTATGGAACGACTTAGAGATTTTAATTATTTAATGGGAACATTTTATACCGTGGATAGTTCCACCATGGCAGAGCCGGATGAGTTTAATGTTGATGAGCTTCTTGGGAAAAGCATGAAAATAAATACAGATACCAAAGGTCCAAAGGTCTTAATCTATCACACGCATTCTCAGGAAGCGTTTGCGGATTCTGTTCCAGGAGATCCATCCACTACCATTGTAGGTGTAGGAGATTATTTATGTGAACTGCTGAATAAAAAAGGGGTTGAAACCATACATGACAGAGGGGTCTATGATATCATTGATGGAAAGTTAGATCGAAGTATGGCGTATGAAGTATCTATGGAAGCGGCGCAATCCATTTTGGATGCCAATCCGAGTATAGAAGTTGTGATCGATCTTCATAGAGATGGGGTGGCAGAAGGGACCCATCTTGTGACAGAGGTAAATGGAAAACCAACCGCAAAAATCATGTATTTTAATGGTCTTAGTAAAACAAGAATCAATGGAGAAATCAACTATCTTTCCAATCCCTATATCCAGGATAATCTGGCCCTGTCTCTTCAGATGGAACTGGCAACGGAAAAAATGTATCCTGGATTTGCAAGACGAATTTATCTTCGAGGATATCGTTACAATCAGCATTTGCTTCCAAAAGCGCTTTTGATTGAAGCGGGAGCACAAACCAATACGGTACAAGAAATGAAAAATGCAATGGAAGCATTGGCAGATGTACTCCAGTATGTTCTTACAAATTAATTCGTTTGTTGAACCCTTGAACGAACTGTGATAAGATAGGGGATATGCGTAAAGAGGAGAATGAGTATGGGAAATAAAAATACATATGATGCAGATAGTATTGCTGTATTGGAAGGATTAGAGGCTGTAAGAAAAAGACCGGGAATGTATATTGGAAGTGTATCAACCAAAGGATTAAATCATCTGATTTATGAAATTGTAGATAATGCAGTAGATGAGCACTTGGCTGGATATTGTACAAAAATACAAGTGACATTAGAAAAAGATGGTTCTGCAACCATTGAAGATAATGGACGAGGAGTTCCGGTAGGAATGCATAAAAAAGGCGTTTCAGCAGAGCGAATCGTGTATACTACATTGCACGCAGGTGGGAAGTTTGATGATTCTTCGTATAAAACCAGTGGTGGACTTCATGGAGTAGGCTCTTCCGTTGTAAATGCACTATCTACTTATATGGATGTACAAGTTAGTCGAGAAGGGGCGATCCATCACGATAGATTTGAACGAGGAGTTCCAGTAATCGAACTGGAAAATGGACTGCTTCCAATTATCGGAAAAACGAGAAAAACAGGAACGAAAGTGAATTTCTTGCCAGACGATACCATTTTTGAGAAAACAAAATTCCGCGGGGAAGAAGTAAAAAGCCGTCTCCATGAAACTGCATATTTAAATCCAAATCTGACCATAATTTTTGACGATAAAAGACCAGGAACACAAGAACACATCGAATATCATGAACCAGACGGAATTGTTGGGTTTATAAAGGATTTAAATCATAAGAAAGAGATGATTCATGAGCCAATCTATTTCCAGGGAGAAGTAGATGGGATTGAAGTAGAAATTGCAATGCAGTATGTCAATGAATTTCATGAAAATGTTCTTGGATTTTGTAATAACATATACAATGCAGAAGGTGGAACGCATTTAACGGGATTTAAAACGACATTCACCACGTTAATGAATCAGTATGCAAGAGAAATTGGGGTCCTAAAAGAAAAGGATGCCAACTTTACAGGAGCGGATATCCGAAATGGGATGACCGCAATTGTTTCGATCAAACATCCAGATCCTAGATTTGAAGGACAGACAAAAACAAAATTGGATAATCCAGATGCTGCTAAGGCAACAGGAAAAGTAACAGGGGATGAAATGGTCCTATACTTTGACCGAAATTTAGATACATTAAAAAAAGTACTTTCTTGCGCAGAAAAAGCAGCGAAGATTAGAAAAACAGAAGAAAAAGCAAAAACGAACCTTCTTACAAAGCAAAAATATTCTTTTGATAGCAATGGAAAATTGTCAAATTGCGAAAGCAGAGATGCTAAACAGTGTGAAATTTTTATTGTAGAGGGAGATTCTGCCGGGGGGTCTGCAAAATCAGCAAGAAATCGTATGTATCAGGCGATTCTTCCCATCCGAGGAAAAATACTGAACGTAGAGAAAGCAAGTATCGATAAAGTGCTTGCCAATGCGGAAATTAAAACGATGATCAACGCATTTGGTTGTGGCTTTTCAGAAGGATATGGAAATGATTTTGATATTACAAAACTTCGTTATAATAAGATTATCATCATGGCAGATGCGGATGTAGATGGTGCGCATATTTCGACGCTCCTTTTAACACTGTTTTATAGATTTATGCCGGAACTTATTTACGAAGGTCATATTTATATTGCGATGCCACCGCTTTATAAAGTGATGCCCAAAAAAGGAAAAGAAGAATACCTTTATGACGATAAAGCGTTAGAAAAGTATAGAAGAACGCATGAAGGTGGGTTTACCCTTCAGCGCTATAAAGGTCTAGGAGAGATGGATCCAGATCAATTGTGGGAAACAACATTAAACCCAGAAACACGACTGCTGAAATTGGTAGAAATCGAAGATGCACGTATGGCCTCTGGGGTAACAGAAATGTTAATGGGAACAGAAGTTCCACCAAGAAGACAATTTATTTATGAGCATGCTACAGATGCGGAGCTGGATATATAATAGGAGATAAAAAGAATGGATAGGAATGAATCACAGATCATCCGCACAGAATATTCGGATGTGATGAAAAAATCGTACATCGATTATGCGATGAGTGTAATCATCGCAAGAGCGTTGCCGGATGTCAGAGACGGCCTAAAGCCGGTTCAAAGAAGAACATTGTACGATATGTATGAATTGGGAATACGATATGATAAACCATATAGAAAATGTGCAAGAATTGTGGGGGACACGATGGGTAAATACCATCCTCACGGAGACAGTTCTATATATGAAGCCTTGGTTGTAATGGCGCAAGAGTTTAAAAAAGGTATGGTGCTTGTAGATGGACATGGAAATTTTGGGTCCATTGAAGGAGACGGTGCGGCGGCTATGCGTTATACAGAGGCTCGCCTTGCCAAATTTACACAAGAGGCATATTTATCTGATCTTGATAAGAATATCATTGATTTTGGCCCTAATTTTGATGAAACAGAAAAAGAACCGATGGTGCTTCCTGTGCGTATTCCGAATCTTCTGGTAAATGGAGCAGAAGGGATTGCGGTAGGAATGGCTACCAGCATCCCTACTCATAACCTGGGTGAAGTGATTGATGCAGTTAAGGCATATATGAAAAATGGTGATATCAGTACCAAACAGCTGATGAAATATATAAAAGGCCCAGATTTTCCAACGGGAGGTATTGTTGTCAATAAAGATGATCTTTTATCCATTTATGAAACAGGACAAGGTAAAATTAAACTTCGGGGTAAGGTAGAAGTAGAAGATCTAAAAGGTGGAAAAAAACAACTCGTGATTACAGAAATTCCATATACGATGATCGGGGCAGGAATTGGGAAGTTCTTAAATGATGTAGCACATCTTGTAGAGACAAAAAAGACAAATGATATCGTTGATATTTCCAACCAGTCATCCAAAGATGGAATACGAATCATATTGGAATTGAAAAAAGGCGCAGATGTAGAAAACCTTACCAATATGCTTTACAAAAAAACAAGATTAGAAGATACCTTTGGGGTAAATATGCTTGCTGTAGCAAATGGAAGACCAGAAACGCTGGGACTAAAAGCGGTGATTGAACATCATGTGGATTTTCAATTTGAATTAATGACAAGAAAATATAAGACGCTCCTTGCAAAAGAGTTGGAAAAACAGGAAGTGCAGGAAGGACTTATAAAAGCGTGTGATGTAATTGATCTGATCATAGAGATTCTTCGTGGAAGTAAGTCTATGAAAGATGTCAAGGAATGTTTGATTAATGGAGTGACAGAACCAATTACCTTTAAATCAAAAATTTCGAAGAAAATGGCGTCTATGCTTCGTTTCACAGAAAAACAGGCAACAGCGATTCTTGAAATGCGCCTTTACAAATTAATTGGACTTGAAGTAGAAGCGTTAAAAGTAGAACACGAGAAAACTGTAAAAAATATTGCAAGTTACAAAGATATTTTGAATAACTATGACTCTATGGCGGCTCTGATTATGTCGGAACTGGATGGATATAAAAAAGAGTATGGTAGAAAACGACGTACCCAAATTGAAAACGCACAAGAGGCTGTCTTTGAAGAAAATAAGATCAAAGAGCAAGAAGTGGTGTTCCTTATGGATCGATTTGGATATGCAAAAACAGTGGACACAGGGGTATATGAACGAAACAAAGATGCGGCGGACAAAGAAAATAAATATGTCGTTCATTGTTTGAATACTGGAAAAATATGCATTTTCACGAACACTGGAAAAATGCACCAGATAAAAGTGTTAGATCTTCCATATGGAAAATTTAGAGATAAAGGTATTCCAATCGATAATGTAAGTAACTATCTAAGTAGCGAAGAGCAGATCATAGCGGTTTTTGATAGTGAACAGATGCGATTTGCAAAATTAATCTTTGCTACCAAACAAGGAATGATCAAAAAAACCGAGGGAACAGAGTTCCAAGTAACAAAACGAACCATTGCAGCAACAAAACTTCAAGAACAAGACGAGTTAGTAACTGTTGTGGTGGCGGATCAAGACAAGCAAATTGTATTACAGACAAAAACGGGATATTTTCTAAAATTCCCAGCTGTGGAGGTTCCGGAAAAGAAGCGAGGAGCCGTTGGAGTAAGAGGAATAAAACTACAGAAAAAAGATGAGTTAGAAATGGTATATGTATTTGAAGATGGTACCGATGTTGTTGTGAAATTTGGAGAAAAGGAAGTGTACCTGAATCGATTAAGACAGGCGAAACGAGATACACAAGGAACAAAAGCACGAAATTAAGAGAACAAATCAAGTGGAAAATATGAAATATAGAATAGTGCCTTGCATTCTATGTGTAAAGGTGCTATACTACTAGTAGTTACATAAGAATCCGGCAGAAGAGTGAACGAAAGTTCACTCTTCTTTGTTGGTAGAAAAAAATATTTCAGTAACAATAAGTCTTCCGAAAAGCGGAAAAAGAATAGAAAGGAAGTTAAGCGTGTCAAGAAGAGAAGAATACGAACAACAGACAGAGCAATTGCTAGAACCAATCATTTTAGAACTTGGATTTGAATTAGTAGATGTAGAGTACGTAAAAGAAGCAGGAAACTGGTACTTAAGAGCTTACATTGATAAGCCAGGTGGAATTACTGTGGACGATTGTGAGATGGTTAGCAGAAGATTTTCAGACATCCTAGACGAAAAGGACTATATTGAAGACAGCTATATTTTTGAGGTGAGTTCTCCAGGTCTTGGTAGACCGTTAAAAAAGGAAAAGGACTTTAAACGTAGCCTTGGCGAAGAAGTAGAAGTGCGCACATATCGTGCCATTGATCGCCAAAAAGAGTTTGTAGGAGTCTTAAAAGCGTTTGATAAAGAAACGGTTACATTGGAATACGAAGATGAGTCTACACAGATTTTTGAAAAGAGTGACATTGCGCTTATACGCTTAGCTTTAGATTTTTAAATTAGGAGGAAATTAGAAAATGAATACAGAACTATTAGAAGCACTTACGATTCTTGAAGAAGAGAAAAATATCAGCAAAGAAACTATGATGGATGCCATCGAAAATTCTCTGATCAGTGCATGTAAAAATCACTTTGGAACATCCGATAATATTAAGATCATTATGGATCGCGAGACATGTGACTATTCTGTATATGCGGAAAAAGAAGTAGTAGAAGAAGTGTTTGATCCGGCAATTGAAATTTCATTAGAAGATGCAGAAAAGATTGATTCAGCACTTACAATCGGTGATATTGCTCAGATTCCAATTGAATCAAAATCATTTGGACGTATTGCAACACAAAATGCGAAGAATTTAATTCTTCAAAAAATAAGAGAAGAAGAAAGAAAAGTTGTTTACGATCAGTATTTTGAAAAAGAAAAAGATATCGTTACAGGTATTGTGCAGCGTTATGTAGGGAAAAATGTCAGCATTGATCTTGGAAGAGCAGATGCTATGCTTACAGAGAATGAACAGGTAAAAGGAGAAGTCTTCAAACCTACAGAAAGAATCAAACTTTACGTAGTAGAAGTGAAGAACACAACAAAGGGACCAAAAATTTTAGTGTCACGTACACATCCAGAACTTGTGAAACGTTTATTTGAAGCAGAAGTTACAGAAGTAAGAGATGGAATTGTTGAAATTAAGAGCATTGCAAGAGAGGCGGGATCTCGTACAAAGATCGCCGTTGCATCGAATGATGAGAATGTAGATCCTGTAGGAACTTGCGTTGGTGTAAATGGTGCAAGAGTGAACGCGGTTGTAAATGAGTTAAGAGGAGAAAAGATCGATATTATAAACTGGGATGAAAATCCAGCATTGTTGATTGAAAATGCATTAAGTCCAGCCAAAGTCATTTCTGTAATGGCAGACCCAGATGAAAAGGCAGCAAGTGTAATCGTGCCAGATTATCAGTTGTCACTTGCAATCGGAAAAGAAGGACAAAATGCAAGACTTGCAGCACGTCTTACTGGATATAAGATTGATATCAAGAGTGAATCTCAGGCAATCGAGTCAGGAGAACTCGCTCCAAATTATATGGAAGAAACATATTCTGAGGAAGAAGAAACTCAAATTGATGAATAATAACCTTATGCGAGGTGGAATAATTGAACAATAAAAAGATACCGATGCGTAAATGCGTAGGATGCGGTGAGATGAAACCAAAGAAAGAACTCATCCGAGTATTACGTACAACAGAAGAGGAATTTGTATTAGATACGACAGGAAAGAAAAATGGGCGTGGAGCATATATCTGCAATTCAAAAGAATGTTTTTTGAAAGCAGCAAAAAACAAAGGATTGGAGCGTTCCTTTAAACAAGCGATTCCTGAAGACGTATATGACAGACTTGAAAAGGAGATGGATGAACTTGGCTCAGAATAAGATTTTATCGCTTGTTGGTATGGCAACAAAGGCGGGAAGAGTTGTAAGCGGCGAGTTTATGACGGAACGTGAAGTAAAGTCTGGAAAGGCTATGCTTGTAATTGTGGCATCTGATGCATCAGATAACACAAAAAAGAAATTCAAAGATATGTGTGAATATTATAAAGTTCCAATTTATTTTTATAGTGATAAAGACACCTTAGGGCATGCAATGGGGAAAGAGTTCCGTGCATCTCTGGCGATATTGGACGAAGGATTTGCAAAAGGAATTCAGAAACATTTTAACACGATTGACAATACGATTGCATAAATGGAGGTAGTAAGCATGACTAAAATGAGAGTACACGAGCTTGCAAAAGAGCTTGGAATGGAAAATAAAGAACTAATTGATGTTCTTGCAAAGAAGCATGTGGATGTAAAAAGTCACATGAGTTCTTTAGAAGATAATGTAGTAGAAGAACTAAGAAAAAATGCGAAAGCAGAGAAGTCTGACGAACAAGGTGCAAAGAAAAAAAATATTGTGCAGGTATTCCGCCCACAAAATTCAAAGAGTGGTGTTCGTGCACAGGGAAAAGGACAACGTCCACAGTCTTCTAACAATCAGGGACAGTATGGACAGCGTCCACAAGGAGCACATGCACAAGGTGCGGCATCTTCCGATGGAAATTCTCAGGCAAGAGGAACAAAATTCAACAACAATCGTGACCGCAGACCAAATGGTGGTCAAAGAGACGAAAGAAACGATAGAAGTTTTGGAAACAGAGACAATCGAAGACCAAATGGCGGACAAAGAGACGATCGTAGAAATTCTGACAATCAAGACAGAAGATCCAATAACAATCAGTACAGAGGCGATCGATCTTCCAATAATTCTAGAGACAATAGAAACTTTAATGGTTCTAGAGATAATAATTCTTTTTCTCGTCAAAATGACAGAAGAGATGATCGTAGAGACAACAGAAGAGATAGTCGTAGAGACGATAGAGAATCTTTACCTTCTGCATTATTAGAACAACAGAAGAATCAGAGAAATAAGGCAAAAGAAAAAGAAAAAGATAATAAGAAAAAAGAATACAAAGAAAATGGCTTTGATAATAAGAGCAGACGTAACAAAAAACAAAAACAAGTTGCGGAAGTTCAAAAACCACAACCAAAGCCAGTTGTTAAACAAGAAGAACAGATTAAGCAGATTGTTATTCCGGAAATTCTTACGATCAAAGAACTTGCAGATAAGATGAAAATTGTACCATCTGCAATTGTAAAGAAGCTCTTCCTTCAAGGAAAAATCGTAACAGTTAATCAGGAAATTGATTACGAAACAGCAGAAGAAATCGCAATGGAATTTGAAGTACTTTGCGAAAAAGAAGAGGTCGTTGATGTTATTGAAGAACTTTTAAAAGAAGATGAAGAGGATGAAGCAACGATGGTGAAACGTCCTCCAGTTATCTGTGTTATGGGTCACGTTGACCATGGAAAAACATCACTTCTTGATGCCATTCGTCACTCTAGTGTAACAACGCGTGAAGCAGGTGGTATCACACAGCATATCGGTGCATACATTGTGGATGTAAATGGTGAGAAAATCACATTCCTTGATACACCAGGACATGAGGCATTTACAGCAATGCGTATGCGAGGAGCAAGCTCTACAGACATCGCTATTTTGGTTGTTGCTGCAGACGACGGTGTAATGCCACAGACAGTCGAAGCAATTAATCACGCGAAAGCAGCAGGAATTGAGATTATTGTAGCTGTAAATAAGATTGATAAGCCAAGTGCGAATATTGATCGTGTAAAACAAGAGCTTGCAGAGTATGAATTAATCCCAGAAGATTGGGGCGGAAGCACTATTTTTGTTCCAGTATCTGCACATACAAAAGAAGGAATTCCAGAATTGCTCGAAATGATTCTTTTAACTGCAGAAGTGATGGAATTAAAAGCAAATCCAAATCGTTCCGCAAGAGGTCTTGTTATTGAGGCGCAGCTTGACAAAGGAAAAGGTAGTGTGGCTACAGTTCTTGTACAAAAAGGAACCTTGCATGTCGGAGATGCGATAGCAGCAGGATCTGCTCATGGTAAAGTAAGAGCGATGATGGATGATAAAGGACGTCGTGTAAAAGAAGCTGGCCCATCACAACCAGTTGAAATCTTAGGATTAAATGGAGTTCCAAATGCTGGAGAAGTATTTGTAGGATGTGAGACAGAAAAAGAAGCAAGAAACTTTGCAGAAACATTTATCGCACAGAATAAGGCGAAACTTCTCGAAGAGACAAAATCAAAGATGTCCTTAGATGATTTATTTACACAAATCAAAGAGGGAAATTTAAAAGAATTAAATATTGTAGTTAAGGCCGATGTTCAAGGATCGGTAGAAGCATTAAAACAAAGCCTTCTGAAATTATCAAATGACGAAGTTGTAATTAAGATCATCCATGGCGGTGTTGGTGCAATCAATGAATCTGATGTTATTTTAGCGTCTGCATCCAATGCGATCATCATTGGATTTAATGTTCGCCCAGATGCTACGGCAAAGGAAATTGCAGACAATGAAGGCGTTGATTTAAGATTGTATCGCGTTATTTACAATGCAATCGAAGACGTAGAAGCAGCGATGAAAGGTATGCTTGATCCAATCTTTGAAGAGAAAGTGCTTGGACACGCAGAAGTTCGTCAGACATTTAAAGCATCCGGAGTTGGTACAATTGCTGGTTCTTACGTACTGGATGGTACCTTCGAACGAAATTGTAAAGTACGTCTTACACGTGATGGAATTGTGATTTTTGATGGCCCATTAGCATCACTTAAGAGATTTAAGGATGATGTAAAAGAAGTAAGGGCAGGATATGAATGTGGATTTGTATTTGAAGGATACAATGATATTAAAGAAGGCGATCTTGTAGAAGCATACAAGATGGTTGAGGTTGAAAGAAAGTAACATACGTTTCGTATTATAAAGGAGCATTTATGAGAAAAAACAGTATAAAAAATACACGAGTAAATACAGAGGTTTTAAAAGAATTAAGTAAAATTTTGCGCGATGGGATCAAAGATCCAAGAGTGGCACCATTTACTTCTGTTGTTGCTGTTGAGGTTGCTCCAGACCTTAAAACATGTAAAGCATACATCAGTGTCTTAGGTGATGAAAAAGCACAACAGGACACCGTAAAAGGTCTTCAGAGCGCAGAAGGCTATATCAGAAGAGAACTTGCAAGAACGGTAAATATGAGAAATACACCGGAAATCAAATTTATTCTGGATCAGTCGATTGAATATGGAGTCAATATGAGTAGAATGATTGATGAGGTAACGAAAGATTTAAAAGATGGAGAGGAATAAATATGACAGTTGTTTTAGCTGATATCCTAAAGGGAAGAAAAAGCGTGGCCATCAGTGGTCACGTTCGCCCAGACGGAGATTGTACCGGTGCTTGCCTAGGTCTTTATATGTATCTGTTAAAGGAATATCCAGATGTAACGGTGGATGTATTCCTTGAAAAGATTCCACAGTCTTTTCATATGATTGAAAAGACCGAAGATATAAAGAATGAAGTTATAGCGGAAAAACCGTATGATTTGTTTATTTGTCTAGACTGTGGAGATAAATCAAGACTTGGTTTTTCTACACCACTATATGAGCAGGCCAAACATACCGTATGTATTGATCATCATGTTAGCAATCAGGCATTTGCGGATGAGAACTACATTGTACCGGATGCAAGTTCTACATGCGAATTAATCTATACACTATTGGATAAAGATAAAATAACACGCTCTATTGCAGAAGCATTATATATGGGAATTGTACATGATACAGGAGTTTTTCAGTATTCATGTACCTCTCCATCTACTATGGAAATTGGAGCGGAGTTATTGCGAAAAGGAATTAATGGGAGCAAAATCATAGATCAGACCTATTACGAGAAGACTTATATTCAAAATCAGCTTTTAGGGAAAGCACTTCTCGAAAGCTTTTTGATTTTAGATAAACAGTGTATTGTAGCAGTGTTAGAAAAGAAAGATCTGGACTTCTTTGAAGCAGAAGCTTCGGACACGGAAGGAATTGTAAGCCAGTTGAGACTGACAAAGGGTGTGGAAGTTGCATTGTTTATGTACGAAATGGAAACACACCTATACAAAGTAAGTCTTCGTTCCAAAGAAAAGGTAGATGTGAGTGTGATCGCCAAATTCTTTGGCGGTGGAGGGCACGCGCGTGCTGCAGGAGCATCTATCACTGGAACAAAATATGACGTGATCAATCAAGTGACGGAGCAAATTTCTTTCCAGCTTGGAAAGGAAAATAAACAATTATGATAAATGGAATTCTAAGCGTTTACAAAGAAAAAGGATTTACATCGCATGATGTAGTGGCAAAATTAAGAGGAATTGTGGGCCAGAAAAAAATTGGACACACAGGAACACTTGATCCAGATGCGGAAGGTGTTCTTCCGGTTTGCCTAGGAAAAGCAACAAAAGTTTGCGATATGCTGACAGAAACGGATAAAGTTTATGAAGCCGTACTTTTGCTTGGAATTTCTACAGACACACAGGATATTTCAGGGACTGTACTAGAACAAAAACCAGTAGAAGGATTAACCGAACAAACTGTACGAGAATGCATTTTAGGATATATTGGAGAGTATGAACAATTACCACCGATGTATTCAGCATTAAAAGTAAATGGAAAAAAATTGTACGAGCTTGCAAGAGAAGGGAAGGTTGTGGAACGAAAAACGCGAAAAGTTTTTATCCACGATATTACAATTAAAGAAATCTGTCTGCCAAGGGTCAAAATGGAAGTACATTGTTCAAAGGGCACATATATCCGAACGCTGTGTCATGATATAGGAGAAGATTTAAATACAGGTGGATGTATGGAGAAGCTTCTTCGTACAAAAGTTGGTAAATTTAAAATAGAAGATAGTTTTCGATTATCTGAAATTCAAGAGCGAAAAGATAACGAGCAGCTATTTGAACTGATCACTCCAGTCGATGAAATGTTTTCGGAGTATCCAAAAGTGATCGTGAATGGAGAAATCGCAGAACTTGCTTATAATGGAAACCCGTTAAAAATAAAAGACTTAGAAAAACAGGAATCAAATAACATTAGAGTCTATGATGCTAAGAATAGATTTATCGGAATCTACAGGTTAGATCCTTATAAAAAAGTTTACCGGCTGGAAAAAATGTTTTTGGATCAGCAAGAATTACGGGGATAAACATGCAATATTATACAGAAATTACTTCCTACAATGATAAAGAAAGATGTGCCGTCACACTTGGGAAATTTGATAGTCTCCACAAGGGACATATGAAACTTATTTCGAATGTACAAAAATATGCCAAAGAAAATCATGTAAAAAGCGTTGTATTTGCTTTTGATATGGGAAAAAATACGCTACTTACAAATGAAGAAAGAAAAGAGCGATTAAACAACAAAATTGATTACATGATCGAATGTCCATTTACGGATGAGATTAGGAAAATGGAAGCAGAAGTGTTTGTAGAAGAGGTTCTGATTCAGAAACTTCATGCAAGTTACGTTGTTGTCGGAACGGATTTTCGCTTTGGGCATAAAGCGCGCGGAGATGTGAAAATGCTGGAAACATATGCACAACGTGGAGCATTTCAAGTTGATGTAATTGAAAAGGAAACGTACCAGGGAAAACAAATCAGCAGCACGTATATTCGAGAGGCATTACAAAAAGGGGAGATCGCACTTGCGAACAATATGTTAGGCTACGCCTACGGAGTATCAGGAGTAGTGGAACATGGAAGACAATTAGGAAGAACTTTAGGATTTCCTACGATGAATGTAGCTCCTCAAAATCGAAAAATCATGCCAAAAGCTGGGGTATATACATGCAGGATTCAGATAGAAAATCAATGGTATGATGGAATTGGCAATGTAGGAATCAAGCCAACAGTTACAAATGAAAAAAAGATGCTTGTAGAAGTCTATGTTTTTGACTACAAAGAAGACACTTATGGACAAAAGGTGATCATAGAATTCTATTCCTTTGAACGGCCAGAAAAAAAATTTAATTCGCTTGACGAATTAAAGAGACAAGTAGATAATGATATCAGATATGGAAAAGAATATTTTGCATGTCTAAAATGATGTCAGAGAGTTTAAAGAAAGAGAGATTAGGTAAGTACAAATGAGTGTAACAACAATTTTTTTACTGCTCGGAGGGCTCGGGTTGTTTCTTTTTGGAATGCAGATGATGAGCGATGGTCTTGAGCAGGTAGCGGGTGCACGTATGAGATCTGTTCTTGAGTTTTTTACAAAAAACAGATTTATTGGTATGCTAGTTGGTATTCTTTTTACAGCAGTTGTGCAATCCTCAAGTGCTACTACAGTAATGGTAGTAAGTTTTGTTAACTCCGGACTTATGAACCTGTTTCAGTCTGCAGGAGTTATTCTTGGAGCAAATATCGGTACTACAATTACCGGACAGCTCATTGCATTCAATCTATCAGATATTGCACCACTATTTGTAATCATTGGTGTTGTAATGTTTATGTTTAGTAAAAAACAGAACATTAAGAAGATTGGTTGTGTTATTTTAGGGTTTGGTATTTTGTTTATGGGACTTAGTACCATGAGTTCTGCGATGTCTTCCTTGAAAGATTCGCCAAATATGATTCATTTACTGAAGTCTTTGACAAGCCCATACATGGCAGTTTTAGTAGGATTTGCCATTACAGCAGTACTTCAAAGTTCATCCGCAACCGTAGGAATTATCATTTTGATGGCAACGCAGGGACTTTTAAATTTCCCGGTTTGCTTTTTCTTGATTCTGGGTTGTAATATTGGATCTTGTGTATCTGCACTTTTGGCAAGTATCGGTGGGAAAAAAGATGCAAAACGTGCAGCATGGATTCATTTCTTATTCAATATTATTGGTTCTGTAATTATTTTTATTATTCTTTTGATTGGAATTGGTCCAATTTCAAATGCAATTATGGGATTCTCAGGAGATAATCCAGGACGAGCAGTAGCCAATGCCCACACACTGATCAAAGTATGTGAAGTTATCTTACTATTCCCATTCATGGATTGGGTTGTAAAATTAACATACCTTATTATCCCTGGTGAGGATGCCACAAAAGAAGAAAGCTACGAGTTGCAATACATTGGAAATCAATCAAGAATTAGTGCAACAACAGCAATCGTTGATGTTATTCATGAATTAGAACATATGGGACAGATTGCTATTGCAAACTTAAGAAGATCTATGGATGCACTGTGCACATTGGATGAGAAAAAAATTGAGAAAGTCTATGAGCAAGAAAGATATATCGATTACCTCAATAAGGAAATTACGAACTATCTTGTAAAACTCAATAGCTTTGAATTGCCAATGGCAGACTCTAAACTTATTGGCGGATTATTTCATGTGGTAAATGATATTGAACGAATTGGAGATCACGCGGAAAACTTTGCGGATTCTGCAAAATCAAGAATTGCCAATAAGATCGAGTTTAGCGAAAAAGGAGAAAAACAACTTCAGGATATGACAGAAATGGTTGTCAAAACATTGGAGTATTCGATTGATATTTTCAGTAACAGAAATCAAGAGCATATGGCTGAAGTAATTGCTTTGGAAGATCAAGTAGATGAAAGAGAAAAGAAATTACAAAAAGCACATGTGAAGAGACTGGCAAAAGGAAAATGTTCTCCAGAAGCAGGAATGATTTTCTCAGATACTGTTTCAGGATTGGAGCGTGTGGCAGACCATGCAACCAATATTGCATTTGCAATTATGGATCCTCAAGATGTAAACGAAATAGACGAGGAAGATACAGATGATGTAGAGGGAAATGAAAAATAAAACTTTACATTTATGCAGATATATGCTACACTAGCAAAGTACAAATTTAGCCGACATCCGGTAATTGGAAACTCCAACCATTGCTTAATGTCAGGCGGTTTAATAAAGAAAATGGAGGAAATTAAAATGATTTCAAAAGAACAAAAACAAGCGATTATTGCAGAATATGGTAGATGTGAAGGAGATACAGGATCTCCAGAAGTTCAGGTTGCAATTCTTACAGCAAGAATCAACGATCTTAGAGACCATTTCCAGGCTAATCCAAAAGATCACCACTCAAGAAGAGGTCTTCTTAAAATGGTAGGACAAAGAAGAGGTTTACTTGCTTACCTTAAGAAAACAGATATCGAAAGATACCGTTCTCTTATTGAAAGACTTGGATTAAGAAAATAATACAAGCTTATAAGGAGAGTCCCGAAATTCGTTTTCGGGGCTCTTTTTTTCTTGCTATCACTATTTCTGTATGATATAATGTTAAGGATTGTGAGCAGAAGAAATATCGAATCCGAGACCACTGAAAAGCATACCGGTTAAACAGATGTGTTTTTCAGTAGTTTCGGAGTTATCTGACACAGAAAAGACAATGAATAAATAAAGGAGAACATTATGTTTAAAAAGTTTGAAATGGAACTTGCTGGCAGAACCCTTCGTGTTGATGTTGACAGAGTGGCGAAGCAGGCAAACGGTGCAGTTTTAATGCACTATGGAGATACAACTGTACTTTGTACAGCAACAGCATCTGAGAAACCAAGAGAGGGAATCGATTTCTTCCCACTTAGCGTAGAATACAATGAAAGACTTTATTCTGTTGGAAAAATTCCTGGTGGATTTAATAAAAGAGAAGGAAAAGCTTCTGAGAATGCAGTTCTTACATGTCGTGTAATTGATCGACCAATGAGACCACTTTTCCCAAAAGATTACAGAAATGATGTAACACTTGAAAATCTTGTAATGTCTGTAGATCAAAACTGCAGTCCAGAACTTACTGCAATGCTCGGTGCAGCTCTTGCCACAAGTATTTCTGATATTCCATTTGACGGACCGATCTCAACAACTCAGGTAGGTCTTGTAGACGGTGAATTTGTATTTAACCCTACAGCAGAGCAAAAGGCAGTATCTGAATTGGCTTTGACAGTTGCATCTACAAAAGAAAAAGTAATCATGATCGAAGCTGGTGCAAATGAAGTTCCAGAAGATCAGATGATCGATGCAATTTTTGCTGCGCATGATTTGAACCAGAAAGTAATTGCTTTCTTCGATACGATTGTGGCAGAATGTGGAAAAGAGAAACATGCATATGAAAGCTGTGCAGTTCCAGAAGAGCTTTTTGCTGCAATTAGAGAAATTGTTCCACCATCTGAAATGGAAGAAGCAGTGTTTACAGATGAGAAACAAGTGAGAGAAGAGAATATTCGTCAGATTACAGACAGATTAGAAGAAGCGTTTGCAGAAAATGAAGAATGGCTTGCACTTCTTTCTGAGGCTGTTTACCAATACCAGAAAAAGACAGTAAGAAAGATGATCTTAAAAGATCACAAACGTCCAGATGGACGTGCAATTGATCAGATTCGTCCGCTTGCAGCTGAAGTAGATCTTATTCCAAGAGTACACGGATCTGCAATGTTTACACGTGGACAGACTCAGATTTGTACAGTAACTACATTAGCACCTCTTTCTGAAGCACAAAGAATAGATGGACTTGATGAGGCAGAAACATCTAAGAGATATATGCACCACTACAACTTCCCATCTTACTCAGTAGGAGAGACAAAACCATCAAGAGGACCAGGACGTCGTGAAATTGGTCATGGAGCACTTGCAGAAAGAGCGCTTGTTCCAGTTCTTCCAAGTGAATCAGAATTCCCTTACGCAATTCGTACAGTATCTGAAACATTTGAATCAAACGGAAGTACATCCCAGGCAAGTATCTGTGCGTCTAGTATGTCTCTTATGACAGCCGGTGTACCAATTAAATCTGCTGTAGCAGGTATTTCAGCGGGGTTGGTAACAGGCGAGACAGATGATGATTATCTTGTACTTACAGATATTCAGGGACTAGAAGACTTCTTTGGAGATATGGACTTTAAGGTTGCTGGTACACACAAAGGTATTACAGCAATTCAGATGGATATTAAGATCCATGGTCTTACAAGACCAATTATTGAGGAAGCAATTGCCGCTACAAAGAAAGCAAGAACATATATTCTTGACGAGGTTATGAACAAAGCAATTTCACAGCCAAGAGAAGAAGTTGGCGAGTATGCTCCAAAGATCATTCAGATGCAGATTGATCCACAAAAGATTGGAGACGTTGTAGGACAAAGAGGAAAAACAATTAACGCTATTATCGAACAGACAGGGGTTAAGATTGACATTACAGATGATGGTGCAGTTTCTATTTGTGGTACTGACAAAAAAGGAATGGAATCAGCAGCTAAGATGATTGCAACAATCACAACTGATTTTGAAGCAGGACAGATTTTTGAAGGAAAAGTAATTAGTATCAAAGAATTTGGTGCCTTTGTTGAATTTGCTCCAGGAAAAGAAGGAATGGTCCACATTTCAAAAATTTCGAAAGAAAGAGTTGAGAAAGTGGAAGATGTTTTAAACATTGGAGACGAAGTAAAAGTTGTTTGCTTAGGCAAAGATAAAATGGGACGTTTTAGCTTCAGTATGAGAGACGTAGCAGAATAAAAAGTGAATAGATAGAAGATATGCCAAAAGGCACAGGAAGAGACTTGACGGTCATCCCTGTGCCTTTTGTTTTGTTTCGGTCATAATTTGAAAGATTGTACATATACATTTTTTAAAGAGGTGGACAAGATGAAAAATGATCATACAAAACAGCAGGTTTTAAAAATACTTGCGAAAAATATTCGAGTACTGATTGAAGAAGAAAAATTAGATTTTCATAAAATGCAGGAGATCCGTTTACGGATTGGACGAGAATTGTATGTTGTATATGACAATCAAGAAAAGTTTTTTCAAGAACATGGAAGCAATCATATTGTAACGAAAGAAGAAGTAAGAGAAACAATGGAGTACATTAGTCAATATTCTATATATGCATATGAACAGCAACTGCGTCAAGGATTTATTACTGTGGAAGGAGGACATAGAGCAGGGATTTCAGGACAAGTGATACAAAATGCAGGACGGATTAAAACAATGTCCTATATTTCTTCTATCAATATACGTGTTGCTCATCAGGTAAAAGGGTGTGCGGATAAAGCATTCCCTTACGTGACGCAAAATGGACATTTTTTGCATACGCTTGTCATTTCTCCACCAGGATGCGGAAAAACAACATTGATTCGAGATATGATACGTCAAATATCGAATGGAAATCGGTATCTTGCAGGATGTACAGTAGGTGTAGCAGATGAGCGTTCTGAACTAGCAGCTTGTTATCAGGGGATTCCTCAAAATGATCTTGGAATGCGATCAGACGTGGTGGATTGCTGCCAGAAAGCAGAAGGGATTCTTCTTTTAATCCGTTCCATGTCTCCCAAAGTAATTGCAGTGGACGAGGTGGGAACAGAAGAAGATTTTCAAAGTATAAATTATGCGTTGACGTGTGGATGTAGACTTCTGGCAAGCGTACACGGGAAAGATTTGGAAGAAGTAAGAAAAAAACCATTTTTCGATCAGATGATCAAAAACCAGCGTTTTGACAGATATATTATTTTGTCTGCAGAAAAAAGACCTGGTAACATATATGGAATCTATGATAAAAGAGGAAATGTTTTATGCAGAAACTTGTAGGGAGTGTATTTGTGATTTTGGCTACATCGATCGCAGGAATTATGTATGGAAAAGAATGGAATGAGTACATTGACAAGCTTGTGGATCTTCGTTGTATTTTGCAAATGATACAAGGAGAAATGCAATACAAAGCAGCACCATTGGGAGATGTCTTTTGTGATTTATCAAGAAAGGTTCGAGAACCATATAAAAGTTGGCTTCAGGCACTTTCCAGAGAAACCGAATTAAGAGAAGAAAATCAATTTGAGAAAATTTGGATGAAATGTGTAGAACGATATTTAAAATCCTTACATTTAAAAGAAATACATTATACAAAGATAAAGGAGTATGGATTTTATTTAGGGCAAATGGATTACGATACGTTTGTACAAATGGGGCAATTATATATTGAACAGATTGATTATGAGATTAAAAAATTACGAGCAGTAGTGGATTCCAAGAAACGAATTGCAAATTGTATTGGAGTGATGAGTGGTCTTTTTATTGTGATCATGTTGCTGTAGACAGGAAGGAGGGAATATGACAGTCAACCTTATTTTTAAAATTGCAGCGGTAGGAATTCTTGTTTCTATTTTGAGTCAAGTTTTAAAGCATAGTGGAAGAGATGAACAAGCATTTCTTACTAGCTTTGCGGGGCTTATTCTTGTCCTATCTTGGGTGCTTCCATATATATATGAGCTGTTTCAGTCAATTAAACAGCTTTTTTCGCTCTAATTAAGGAGGAATTATGACAATTTTTAAGATTGGAGTTATAGGAGTAATTGGTGCACTTATTTCCCTTCAATTCAAAAACGGGAAAACGGAATATGGCATTTATATCAGTATTGGAATTAGCGTCTTTATTTTCTTTGCAATTATGGATAAACTTGAATTGTTTATCACAACATTGGAGCATGTAAATGATTTTCTTTTCGTTGATCCATCTTACCTGTCAACTATGCTTAAAATGATAGGAATTACATATATAGCAGAGTTTTCATCCGGAATTTGTAAGGATGCAGGATATCAGACCATCGCAATGCAGATTGAACTGTTTGGAAAATTAACGATATTAGCACTTGGAATGCCAGTTTTACTTGCTTTGCTTGAAACAATACGGGAGTTTTTGTTATGACAGTGAAAAAAGAAAATCGAGGCATCAAATATGGGATCATAGTAGGAATTGTCCTCTTATCCGTGTTCTTTCCTAGATGTGTGTATGCGCTCGACGAGGAAGAAGAAATTCCGAATTACAGTGAGGCAGGAAACCTTGCAGGAGAAAAAATTTTATCGGAATTTGATTTTTCAATCATCGATGATAAACTACAGGAGTTATTTCCTGAGGAAAAAATGAGCTTTCAAGAAATGGTAAAACAATTTATTGAAACAAAAGGAACAAAGGCGGGAACGATTATTTCGAATTTTCTTTCAGAACAGATTAGTTATGAATTTAAACATAATAAAAAAAATCTAGTATATATTCTTTTGCTTGCAATTATAGCGGCTATTTTTACAAATTTTTCGAATGCATTCCAAAATAAGCAGGTTTCTGAAATAAGTTTTTATGTATTGTATCTATTATTGCTGACGCTTTGTCTTAACTCTTTTAAAATCGCAGTTGCGGGGGTGTCAGAAAAATTGGAGCTTATTTTGGAGTTTATGCAAGTGCTGTGTCCAACTTATTTCCTTGCAGTGTCTATTACAACGGGAAGTGCAAGTTCCATTATGTTTTATAATATCGTATTGTTCTTGATCTATCTTGTGGAAGTGTTAGTATCGAATTTTTTGATTCCGCTTGTAAATATTTATATTATGATCCAAGTAATGAATTATTTATCGGGGGAAGATTACTTATCACAACTTTCCGAGCTGATAAAAAATTTGGTTTCCTGGATCTTGAAATCATTGCTTACCTGCGTTGTTGGTGTCAACATCATACAAGGGATGCTAGCGCCTGCAATTGACACAATAAAAAGGAGTGCAATTACAAAAACGGCAGAAGCAATTCCGGGAGTTGGAAAGGTTCTTGGTGGTGTAACAGACATGGTGCTGGCTACGGCTGTATTGATTCGAAATGGAATCGGCGTGACAGGGGCGGGGATTCTTCTTGCGATATGTGCGGTCCCTATTCTACAAATGTTCGTTATTATGTTTCTTTACAAAACAATAGCTGCTTTGGTCCAGCCAATTTCGGATAAGAGAATCACCTCTTGTATTAGCAGTGTAAGTGAAGGGTATGAATTACTTGGAAAAATAATGTTTGTAACAGCAATGTTGTTTCTCATTACCATTGCGATTCTTACAGTTACAACCGGATTAAGAACTTAGGAGCGAATATGAAGATATTATATCAGTGGGTAGAAAATTTGGCCTTTTATATGGTACTTGTCACAGCTATTTTGCGGATTCTTCCTGGAAAAGAGTATGAAAAATATGTTCGTGTATTTATGGGAATGCTTCTCATACTTTTTATTATGCTTCCGATTATGAAGTTAACGGGAATAAAAGAAAATTTCTTGGAGTTATATCATAGCAAAAGATATGAGATGGAACGAAAAGAATTAGAAGAACATGAAGAGTATTTAAAGAATATTGATTTTATGGAGTTTGTTCCAGAACAATACAAGCTAGAGAAAAAGGAGGATAAAAAAGAAGAAATTAATGTGGAGGAGATTCGAGTTGGAGAGTAAGATCAAGTTTCCGCAATTACAGAAAAAACAGATCCTTTTAATTTTTCTAATTGGCATTTTACTTCTTGTGATTGCAATTCCCACAGAAAAAAAGGAAAAAACATCCAATCAAGAAGAGCGGGAGGATAGGGAAGAGCGTATGTTAGTAGAATCAAAAGAAGAAGAGTATGTGAAAAGAATGGAAAGAAAATTAAAAGAAACTTTGGAGTGTGTAGAGGGGGTAGGAAAGGTAGATGTTCTTATTACTTTGAAATCAACAGGACAAAAGATCGTAGAAAAGGATCGGAATAGTAAACGCAAGTATTCCGAAGAAAAAGATTCAACAGGAGGAATGCGAGAAGTAAAAGATGAACAGCAAGAAAAACAAAGTATCTATATTCAAGATACCGATGGAAGTCAAAAACCCTACATAAGCAAAGAAATGTTGCCTGAAATTGCAGGGGTACTTGTAGTAGCGCAAGGGGGCGAAAAACCAGTGGTAATACAAAATATAACGGAGGCTGTACAGGCATTATTCGGCGTTGAAGTGCATAAGATAAAAATAATGAAAAGGTCTGACAAGTAAGGAGGAATTTAATTATGAAACATATGTTCAAAAAGAATCAGATCATTATTACATTGCTGACACTTATGATTGCGGTGGCAGGGTATCTTAATTATTCGGGAAAATTATTTAGAAGTCCGGATAAAAATTCTACAGAGGCAAATGCAGAACTTGCCAATAAAGAGCTTCTTGATATTTCCGAAGAAGATCTTGAGGAAGAAGAAGTAAAGGACATTGCAAGTAATGATTCAGAGGTAGAAGGGGTACCAGGGGAAGCAGTTCTTACAAACAGTACGATGAAGGCTACAGTTGCGCAGGCAAAAGTAACAAGAGAACAAGTACGTGCACAAAATAAAGAAACGTTGCAACAAGTAATTGATAACACAGAAATTTCCGAACAAGAAAAGCAAAGTGCTATTGATCAGATGGTTAAAATGACAGAGGTTGCGGAAAAAGAAATGGCCATAGAAACATTGATGGCATCCAAAGGTTTTTCAGATTCTGTAGTAAACCTTACCGAAGATTCTGCAGATATTGTGGTAAATAGTCGAGAACTATCAGAAGCAAATCGTGCCCAAATCGAAGATATTGTAATCAGAAAAACAGATATTTCTCCAGAAAAAATCGTGATTACACCTGTGACAGAAAAAAATGTATCGAAATAAGAATCAAACAATTGCGGCATACTTCTTAATGTGATACACTATCAAAGTACGCTTTGGCGTATACGATAAAGGAGAATATTATGTCAGTAATAACGAATGAAATTAAAAAAAGAAGAACGTTTGCAATTATATCCCACCCGGATGCTGGGAAAACGACACTTACAGAAAAATTCTTGCTCTATGGTGGAGCAATTAATCAGGCTGGTTCCGTAAAAGGAAAGGCAACTGCAAGGCATGCAGTTTCAGACTGGATGGAAATTGAAAAAGAAAGAGGTATTTCTGTTACTTCTTCTGTATTACAGTTCAATTATGATGGATACTGTATCAATATTCTAGATACACCGGGTCACCAGGATTTCTCAGAAGATACGTATCGTACTTTGATGGCAGCAGATTCTGCAGTTATGGTAATTGATGCATCCAAAGGTGTAGAGGCACAGACAAGAAAATTATTTAAAGTTTGTGTTATGAGACATATACCGATTTTTACATTTATCAACAAAATGGATCGCGAAGCAAAAGATACGTTTGAATTGCTTGATGATATTGAAAAAGAACTTGGAATTGCAACCTGTCCAGTTAACTGGCCGATTGGATCAGGAAAAGAGTTCAAAGGAGTTTACGATAGAAACAACGAAGTAGTAGAACTTTTTTCTGATACAAAGAAGGGGACTACAACAGGAGAGGTACGCGTGGTTGACGCCAATGATCCTGAGCTTGATTGGATTTTGGGAACAGAAGCAAAAGTGACATTGGAAGAAGAAATCGAACTATTAGATGGAGCTGCCGCAGAATTTGATCAAGAGATGGTAGATAAAGGGGAATTGTCACCTGTATTTTTTGGATCCGCACTTACAAACTTTGGAGTGGAGACATTTTTACGTCATTTTCTTGCCATGACTAGTTCTCCACTCCCAAGAAAATCGGATCATGGTATGATTGACCCTATGGAAGAAAATGATTTTTCAGCATTTGTCTTTAAGATTCAGGCAAATATGAATAAAGCGCATCGAGATCGAATCGCATTTATGAGAATTTGTTCTGGAGAATTCAATGCGGGAATGTCTGCTTATCATGTGCAGGGAGGAAAGGAAGTAAGACTTTCCCAACCACAACAGATGATGGCAAGCGAAAGAAAGATGATTGAAAAAGCTTACGGTGGAGATATCATTGGTATTTTTGATCCAGGAATTTTTTCGATTGGAGATACCATTACAACTTCTAAGGACAAGATTGCATACGAAGGAATTCCAACGTTCGCACCAGAACACTTTGCAAGAGTTCGTCAAGTGGATACAATGAAACGAAAACAGTTTGTAAAGGGAATCAACCAGATTGCACAAGAAGGAGCTATCCAGATTTTCCAGGAATATAATACAGGAATGGAAGAAATTATTGTTGGTGTAGTTGGAGTTCTACAATTTGATGTGCTTAAGTATCGCTTAAAAAATGAGTATAATGTAGACATCCTATTGGAAAATCTTCCATATGAATATATTCGATGGATAGAGGATACGAAAACAGATCTGGATAAGATTACAGGTACATCGGATATGAAGAAGATCAAAGATTTAAAAGGGCGTCCATTGCTGTTGTTTGCTCACGAGTGGAGTATTCGCATGACCATGGAGCGAAACGAGGGACTTCAACTTTCAGAATTCGGTAGATCCTAATAAATCTCTTTGCAATTTTTTGGATATTTGTTATAATGTAAAAAGATATAGAAACAAAAAGAAATTGAAACCGACAGGAGGTTTTTAAAATGGCAAAGGACGAAAGAAATACTTACATGATTCAAAACGACTCTAGTTTTGGTGAAGTGAAGATTGCAGATGATGTTGTTTCTTCTATTGCATCTTTTGCAGCTACAGAAGTAGAGGGCGTTGCATCACTGGCAGGAAATGCTAATGGGGAGTCCGGATCAAGATTCAGCATGAAGACACTTTCTAGAGCTGTCAAAGTAGATGTTCTTGAAGGGGTTGCTACCATTTCCATTGCATTAAATCTAAAATACAATTTTAATATCATGGACGTTTGTGCAAAGGTACAAGAGAAAGTGAAAAATGCAGTAGAGAATATGACAGGATTTGATGTAGCGGATGTAAATATTAAAATTATAGGCATGGAGATGTAGAAACTCCATGCCTTTGAAGTCATATTGAAAATAAGTAAAATGAGGTGCGAACTATGATTACAATAAATGGTAAAGCAGCATTTGGAGGGATTGTGATTGGTAAGATCAAAGAATTCTCAAAAGAAAAAAATGTTGTAAGAAGAACCAAAATCACAGATGCGAAAGCAGAATACACCAGATTTGAAAATGCAAGAGAAACTGCTATTGAGCAGTTGGCTGGACTTTATGAAAAAGCGGTGAAAGAAGTAGGCGAGACAAACGCGGCAATTTTTGAAGTTCATCAGATGATGCTAGAAGACGATGATTATTTGGATTCTGTAAAGAATATGATCGAAACACAGATGGTGAATGCGGAATTTGCAGTTGCTACAACTGGGGATAATTTTGCATCTATTTTTTCGGAGATGGATGATGAGTATATGAAGGAGCGTGCGGCTGATGTAAAAGACATCTCAGAGCGTGTAATTCGAATCCTTTCAGGTGTAGAAGACTCAGATGGGCTTTCTAGCGACGAAGAGGATGCATTTATCGTTGTGGCAGATGATCTTGCGCCGAGTGAAACGATCCAGCTTGACAGAAGCAAAGTGCTTGCGTTTGTTACAAGAAAAGGATCCACAAATTCACACACTGCAATTTTAGCAAGGACTATGAATATCCCTGCGCTTGTATGTACACCACTTGATAAAGATGTGGATGGAAGAATAGCAGTAGTAGATGGAAATTCTGGAAAGATTATTTTGGATCCAGAAGAAGAGACGATAGTGTCTTATGAAAAACTTTTAAAAGAAGAAAGAGAAAGAAAAGAACTACTACTTCGCTTAAAAGGACAAAAAACAGTAACGAAGAGTGGAAAAGAAATCAAACTTTATGCCAACATCGGTGGGGTAAAAGACGTTGCAGCTGTGTTACAAAATGATGCAGCAGGAATTGGACTTTTCAGAAGTGAATTCTTGTACTTGCAAAGCGACACTTACCCAACAGAAAATGAACAATTCAATGCGTACAAGACAGTAGCAGAGATGATGGCTGGAAAAAAAGTAATTATTCGAACACTTGACATAGGAGCGGACAAGCAGATCGATTATTTCAATCTGGACAAAGAAGAAAACCCTGCATTAGGATATAGAGCGGTAAGAATTTGTCTTGATCGACCAGAGATTTTCAAAACACAACTTCGTGCGTTGTACCGTGCAAGTGCTTATGGAAATATTGCAATTATGATTCCGATGATCGCTTCTTTGTGGGAAGTTCGAAAAGCAAAAGAACTTGCAGAAACGGTAAAAGAAGAATTGAAGGCAGAAGGAATTGCGTATGGAGAAGTTGAGTTTGGTATTATGATTGAAACTCCAGCTGCAGTAATGTTAGCAGATGAGCTTGCCAAAGAAGTAGATTTCTTTAGTATTGGGACAAACGATCTTACCCAGTATACACTGGCCATTGACCGTCAAAATGAAAAACTAGATGTATTCTATGATGCACATCATCCAGCGGTACTGCGTATGATTCAAATGGTAATCGATAGTGCACATAGAGCTGGAATCTGGGCAGGAATTTGTGGAGAACTTGGGGCAGATACTACAATGACAGAAACCTTTGTTCAAATGGGAATCGATGAGCTATCTGTTTCACCAGCTATGGTGCTTCCTGTACGCAACAAGATTTTAGGTGTTGAATAATAGAAATATTATCAAACTATAAATACAAAATTATAATTTACATGGAGGAGATTAAAATGAAAACATTTCAGTATGAAGTAAAAGATGAACTTGGAATTCACGCAAGACCAGCAGGAATGCTTGTAAAAGTTGCAAAAGGATTTCAGAGCAAAGTAACAATTGAAAAAGGTGAAAAGAATGCAGATGCATCTCGCTTAATGGCAGTGATGGCACTTGCTGTAAAACAGGGTGAAACAGTTACTGTTACAGTAGAAGGAGAAGATGAAGAGGCAGCATTCGAGGGAATCAAAGCATTCTTTGAAGAAAACCTATAGTTAGATCCAAGCACTCAAGCTTAGAGTATAAATTGAGATTATGAAAATTTAATAATTTATTATACATTTTTAATAAAAATATTCGAAAAGCTTAATATTCGTTGACAAATATTGCCATAAATAGTATTATGAAACTAATTTAAGGCATAAATAATATGTCTGAATGATTACTGCTAAGCAGGAAACCAAGTTTTACGAACCTCGAGCAGAACGTTTGTAAAACTTGGTTTTTATATGTTTGAACATAAGAAAGGAGCAGTTATATGATGTTTAATTTATTCAAGAAAAAACAGGAACAGGGGATTATGATCGGTTCACCAGTAAAAGGAAAAGCAGTTCCGATCAGTGAAGTAAGTGATCCTACATTCGGAGGAGAAATCCTCGGAAAAGGTGTTGCGATTATTCCAGAAGAAGGAAAGGTATATGCTCCGGCAGATGGCACCATAGATCTTCTTTTTGATACATGTCATGCAGTGAGTATGACAACAACAGAAGGTGTAGAAGTTCTTATTCATATTGGACTTGATACGGTAGCTTTGAAGGGTGAGCATTTTACTGCACACAAAGCAACAGGCGACGGTGTGAAAAAAGGAGATCTACTGATCACGGTTGATTTAGACGCAGTGAAAGAAGCTGGATATGATGTGATCACACCAGTTGTAATTTGTAATACAGATGATTATGCATCTGTTGAAGCACTTGCAGGTAAGGAAGTTACGGCAGGTGATGATGTTCTTAAAATCACAAAATAAAAGTGATATTTTAGCCGGGACTCCGGTTTAAAATATAAAGGGATTATGAACTAAG
>JARHYE010000016.1 GCA_029258605.1 Ruminococcus sp. | reverse complement strand
TTGTCCTTGGTCCTTTTCAGGGGAGAGCGGCTTGTACAAGGATTGCGATAGGAAAGGGCGTTTGTGGAACTTCTTTCCAAGAAGGGATTACGAAACTTGTACCAAATGTGGAAGAATTTCCTGGACACATTGCATGTGATAGTCGATCAAAATCAGAAATCGTCGTTCCGATGATCCATGAAGGAAGAAAAATCGGAGTTTTGGACATAGATAGTCCGATTTATAATAGATTTGATGAAATCGATCAGAAGTTTCTAGAAGAACTTGTAGAGTTGATTGTGCAATCTTGTAAGATAGATGAAAGATAAGGCAAGTGATAAATGAGATGATGAAAAACAATACAATTTATGAGAAAATCTTAGGTAAAGCAGACGAAATAGAACAAGAATTAATCGAAACCCGACGTGATTTTCATGCACATCCAGAAACAGGCTGGTTTGAAATGCGTACATCAGCATTGATTGCAGAAAAATTGTCGCAGCTGGGGTATGAAGTGACGACAGGAAAAAAGGTGTGTAAGGAAGGAACAAGAATGGGTGTTCCTGAAAATAAAGAATTAGAAGCACATTTTCTTGAAATTACAACAAATGAAAAAGAAAAAAGAAACGTTTTGATCACGGAGGAAATGAAAGAAGGATATACAGGAGTAATTGGAACATTATTTTGCGGAACTGGACCGGAGATCGTTTTTCGATTCGATATTGACGCCCTTCCAATTAAGGAGAGTAGAAAAGAAACACACAGACCGTTTCAAAAAGGATTTTGCTCTCAATATGATGGAATTATGCATGCTTGTGGACATGATTGCCATGCAACAATTGGTCTTGGAGTTGCAAAAATCTTGTCTGAAATAAAAAGTGAATTGCATGGAACCGTAAAACTTATCTTTCAACCAGCAGAAGAAGGGACAAGAGGTGCCTGCGGAATTGTGGATGCGGGACATCTTGATCACGCAGATTATTTTGTCGCGTCTCACGTATCATCGGCGTATGATGATTCGGAAATCGATCTTATACCAGGAAGTTTTGGAGCCCTTGCAACAACCAAATATACGATGCGGTTTTCTGGGAGAAGTGCGCACGCTGGTCGAGTACCAGAAGAAGGAAGAAATGCAGTATTAGCAGCGGCACATGCAGCAGTTGGTGTAGCAGGAATATCCAGACATAGCGAAGGAATGTCAAGAGTAAATGTAGGAAGTATTCATGGTGGAACGGGCAGAAATATTGTGGCAGATGAGGCGATACTTACGATGGAGGTCAGAGGAGAGACTACAAGGATTAATGAATATATGAGTAGACGAGCTTGTGAAGTATGCAATGCTGCAGCAGCGATGGAAGGGTGCAGTTGTCAGATCATAAAAGAAGGATACGCACCATCTCAAATAAGTGATGAGACATTTGTAAATCATATTGCCGAACTTGTTCATAGAGAATATCCACACTACAAAGTGAAAGAACCACTTCAGGTAAAAAATTTAGACAGTGAGGATGTAGGATTTATGATGAGTCAAGTGCAAAACCATGGGGGTCAGGCAACCTATATGCGCCTAATTACCAAAATGGAAGCACCACAACATACTTCTGAATTTGATGTGGATGAGTCAGTTTTAAAAAAAGGAGTAGTTGTATTTTCTGCAATTGCAGCCAGTGTTTTATTAGGAGAGACAAATAAAAAAGAATAAAGTTTATATAGGAAACATAAACACCGAAAGGAGCAAAAGTATGGGATTAATAAGAAGTGTAGTACGTGCAGCAAAAGAATCAGCAAAGGGTGTTTTTTCAGATCAGTGGAAGGAGTATTTTTACTGTGAATCAATGGATACAGACACCCTTGTCGTAAGAGGAAGAAAAGTTACCTCATCCAAATCCTCCAATGCATCACAGGGAAATAATATTATTACAGATGGTTCAGGAATCGTGGTGGCAGATGGACAATGTATGATCATCGTGGATCAAGGAAAAATTGTAGAAGTTTGTGCTGAACCAGGAGAGTTTACATACAATGCATCAACAGAGCCAAGTATTTTCAGCGGGAAATTAGGAGAAGCAATCAACCAGGCTTTTGAAGAATTTGGAAGACGTTTTAGCTTTGGTGGAGATGTGGCAAGAGACCAGCGGGTATATTATTTTAATATCAAAGAAATTACAGATAACAAATTTGGTACAGCAAATCCATTTATGTTTCGAATTGTAGACCGGAATATTAATTTAGATACAGAAGTGTCTGTAAGATGCAATGGAATTTATTCCTATAGGATTACGAACCCACTTCGTTTTTATGCAAATGTGTGTGGAAATATAGAAGGAGATTACGAGAGAACTCAGATTGATAGTCAGTTAAAAACAGAATTTATTTCAGCACTTCAGCCTGCCTTTGCAAAATTATCAGATTTAGAGTTAAGACCAGGGCAGATTCCATCTCATGCGGCAGAGCTGGAAGATGCAATGAATGAAGTTTTAACGAAAAAATGGTCAGAAAATAGAGGAATCACAGTTGTTTCTGTTGCATTAAATCCAATCACCCTAAAAGAGGAGGATTTAGAAAGAATTCAGCAAGTTCAGCAGATGGCAGTGTATAAAGATCCTGGAATGGCAGCAGCAATGTTGGCAGGTGCTCAGGCGGAAGCAATGAAGAGTGCGGCGCAAAATTCAAATGGCGCCATGATGGGATTTATGGGAATGAATATGGCGACACAAGCAGGTGGTTTGAATGCGCAAAATTTATACCAAATGCAGCAGGCTCAGCAGATGCAGCAGGCCCAACAAATGCAGCAGGCTCAGCAGATGCAGCAGGCTCAACAAATGCAGCAGGCTCAGCAGATGCAGCAGACACAACAAGTACAATCGTCGCAACAAGGTTGGATGTGTAGTTGTGGAACATTAAATAAAGGAAAATTCTGTATGGAATGTGGAAATAAAAAACCGGCAGGAGAGCCATTGTACCGTTGCGATAAATGTGGTTGGGAACCGGCGGATCCGAAAAATCCACCAAAATTCTGCCCAGAGTGTGGCGATCCATTTAATGAAAACGACAGACAGTCATAGTGATGAGAAAACCTCAAGAAAGCGAGGAAGGATACATGTCAGATGTACAACAATTTAAATGCCCGTCTTGTGGTGGAACGGTAGAATTCGACAGTAAAAGCCAGAAGATGAAGTGCCCGTATTGCGATACGGAATTTGAAATTGAGCAATTTAGTGGTTCAGCTGATCAGGATGACCAAAAGAAACAAGGCTGGAAAAAAGAAGAGACCGAAGGAATGAAAGTTTATGTTTGTGAGTCTTGCGGTGGTGAGATTATTGCAGATGAGAAACTGGGGGCATCCGATTGCCCATTTTGCGGGAATAAGATTGTATTTAAAGAAAACTTTCAAGGGGATCTAAGACCGGAGTTTGTCATTCCTTTTCAATTGGATAAAAAAGATGCAAAACAGGCATATCTTTCTCATTTAAAAGGGAAGGCATTCTTGCCAAAAGTATTCCGAGAAGAAAATCATATAGATGAGATCAAGGGGATTTATGTTCCGTTTTGGCTTTACGATGTGGATGTGAATGCAGAGGTTTCTTACAGTGGTCAAAAGACACGATCTTGGATTGCTGGAGATACGCAGTATGTAGAACAATCTCACTACAAAGTGACCAGACGAGGAAATATGAGTTTTACGCATATACCGGCTGATGGATCGAAA
>JARHYE010000012.1 GCA_029258605.1 Ruminococcus sp. | reverse complement strand
TTGTGCGGAAGCATTGACAGCAAAAGGATATATTCAGAAAAAATAGCTGGGTATATAAGGAATTATATATACTTAGGAGGAAAGAGATGGTAGAACAACAAACAAAAGGAAATACAAAAGGAAGGGCTATTGCGCTTTTACCAATCGGTGTATTTCTTGTAATTTTTTTGGGAGCAGGGATTATTACGAAAGATTTCTATGCAATGCCAGCGATTGTTGGATTTTTGATTGCACTTTTTGTAGCATTTTTACAAAATAGAGATTTGACTTTTGCAGATAAAATCAAAGTGATCGCGCAAGGAGCAGGAGATGAAAACATCATTACGATGTTGCTGATTTTTTTGTGCGCTGGCGGATTTTCAGGTGCAGTTACGGCAGCAGGAGGGGTAGAAAGTACAGTTAATTTCGGGCTGTCCATTTTACCAGCTAAGATTGCGGTAGTAGGGTTATTTGTGATTGGGTGCTTTATTTCTATTTCTATGGGGACTTCCATGGGAACAATTGCAGCACTTGCTCCGATAGCAGTTGGAATTTCAGAACAAACTGGATTTTCCGTGGCAATCTGTATTGGTGCAGTGGTGTGTGGTGCCATGTTTGGAGATAACCTTTCGATGATTTCAGATACTACAATTGCGGCAGTAAAAACGCAAGGTTGTGAAATGAAGGACAAGTTTAAAGCAAACTTTTTAATCGTACTTCCAGCTGCAATTATTACAATACTGTTATTCCTTTTTATTACAAGAAATTTGGAAGTTCAAATAGGGAACGACCTTCCATACAATTTGTGGAAAGTAATCCCATATATTGTTGTACTTGTTGGAGCTCTAGCAGGAATTAATGTGTTTTTGGTACTTATTGCAGGGACAATCATTTCCTTAATTGTTGGAGTGACTACAGGTAGTATAGCAATTGGAGAAATTTTCAATGTGGTTGGAAATGGAGTCACATCAATGTATGATATTACCGTGATTTCAATTATTGTAGCTTGTATTGTTTCGCTTGTAAAAGAGTATGGCGGGATCGCTTTTATTTTGGAGATTATAAAAAAGCGAATCAAAGGAAAAAGAGGAGGAGAGTTTGGGATTGCAGTGCTTTCTCTTTTGGTAGATCTTTGTACCGCAAATAATACAGTTGCAATTGTTATGGCAGGACCGATTGCAAAAGAAATTAGTGATGAATTTGGAATTTCACCGAAACGTTCTGCATCTTTGCTTGACATTTTTACATCTGTTGGACAGGGAATGATCCCATATGGAGCGCAATTGCTTTCGGCAGCAGGACTGACAGGACTAACTCCATTTATGATTATGCCATATTTGTTTTATCCAATGCTAATGGCTGTCAGTGGGATTATATATATCTTCTTTCGCAAAAACGTGAATGAAAGTGGCAATAAAGGGCAAAGTTGAATAAAAAGTACACATATGTTATAATTTCTAGCAGAAATCAGAAAAAGAGGTCGATCACATGAATTTACTGTATAAAAGTACAAGAAATACATCCCAAAAGGTAACAGCCTCTGAGGCTATTTTGAAAGGTCTTGCTGACGATGGGGGACTATTTGTTCCAGAATTTATTCCACAACTGGATGTTCCTATGGATGAATTAAAAGACAAAACTTATCAGGAAACAGCCTATATTGTGATGAAACAGTTTTTTACAGACTTTACAGAGGAAGAGCTGAAACATTGCATTGAGAGAGCGTACGGTGATAAATTTGATACGAAAGAAATTGCACCGCTTGTAAAAATAGGGGATACCTATTATTTGGAATTGTTTCATGGTGCAACGATTGCATTTAAAGATATGGCGTTATCGATCCTACCTCATCTTCTTACTACTTCTGCAAAGAAAAATCATGTAACAAAGGATATTGTAATCTTAACTGCTACATCAGGGGACACAGGAAAGGCTGCCATGGCAGGATTTGCGGATGTACCAGGAACAAAGATTATTGTGTTTTATCCAAAGGGTGGAGTAAGTGCTGTGCAAGAACGGCAGATGATCACACAGAAAGGAAATAACACTGCAGTTGTTGCAATCCATGGCAATTTTGATCATGCACAAAGTGGAGTAAAGACCTTGTTTGAAGATCAGAAACTGAAAGAGAAGTTGGCACAATTCGGGTATCAGTTTTCTTCAGCAAATTCCATTAACATTGGAAGACTGATTCCACAAGTAGTGTATTATGTTTATGCATATGCAAAACTTTTGCAACACGAACAGATTACTCCGGGGGAGAAAATTAATGTGACTGTTCCTACGGGAAATTTTGGAAATATACTTGCAGCATATTATGCAAAACAGATGGGGGTTCCAATCGATAAATTGTTATGTGCATCCAATCAAAATAAAGTATTGTATGATTTTTTTGAAACTGGGACATATGATAAAAATCGAGAATTTATATTGACATCGTCTCCATCCATGGATATTCTAGTTTCTAGTAATCTAGAGCGATTGATTTACAGCATTTCAAATGAGGATGCTAAGAAGACAGCAGAACTTATGGGAGACTTAAAGCAGTGTGGAAGTTATGAAATTACTCCTGAAATGCGGGAAAGACTTTCTGATTTTGTTGGAGGATATGCGACGGAAAAGGAAACGGCAGAGATTATAGAGAACACATATAAAAACACAGGCTATGTCATGGATACACATACTGCTGTTGCAGCACATGTGTGTCGTGCTTACAAAGACAAGTGGGACAATTACACAAAAGAACTTGTAGTATCTACAGCAAGTCCTTATAAGTTTTTAAAAAGTGTAATGACGGCAATTGATGATAAATATCAAACAATGGATGAATTTGATTTGGTTGAGGAACTAAATAAAATATCAGGCACACCTATTCCAAATGCAATTTCAGAAATAAAAAATGCGGAAATTCGTCATAGAAGAGAATGCAACGTAGATCAGATGAAAGAAACAGTGCTTGATATTTTAGAAATCGAGGTATAATTTATGGATAATACATTTGGAATTTTTAGCCTTTTATTTTTAGGCTGTGGAGTTTATGTAATTTATGCGTGGGCTAAAATGAAAAAAGATGGTCATATTAATGAGACGCTTCTTCTTGGCAAAAATTATTTTGAATATGCGTGTAAAGATAAAGAAACATTTTTAAACAAGGCACTCCCAGCAGTTCTTACATTTGGAATTGTGTCTGTGGTTTATGGAATTATTGATTTTATTCACTATTATGTGATGCCTATTCAAGTGTTAGACTTTATTGCAATGATAGCGTTTTTATTATGTATCGTTTGGTTTATGGTTTATACTACAAAATTGAAACGTGAATTTTTTTAGAAAGTTTACAGAAAGTTTAGAAAAAACAATTGGTGAAAGTTTTAACAAAAGAGAAGTGAAAAAATTCATAATTTGCTCATAATGCCTTAAAAATGCACAATAAAAAGGATGAAATGCAAGTTTGCTTTAGCGAACTTGCATTTTATTTGATTAACAGTTAAAAAATATAGAAAAATGTATAAGAAATGAATGAAACGCGCTTAAGTCTTTCAGTGAAAGTATTGACTTTTAAAAGCAAATATGAGACAATAAACTCAAATTTGGACTTAAGGAGGATGTTAAAACCATGTCAACAAAAGCTTATTATCCAATTGACGAAATTGGTAAAGGAAAACCAGGATTTTCAAAAACAAGATCTATTATTGAATCAGCATTTTATGG
>JARHYE010000110.1 GCA_029258605.1 Ruminococcus sp. | reverse complement strand
TGATAAAAAACGTATTGTCATTGCTCTTGGCGGAAATGCGTTAGGAAGCAATCTTGCCGAACAAATGGAAGCTGTTAAAATCACAGCTTCTGCAATCGTAGATTTAATCGAAGAAGGTTGTGAAGTTATTGTAGCCCATGGGAATGGACCACAAGTAGGAATGGTAAATAATGCTATGATGGCTTTAAAGCATGAAGATCCATCACAGCCTACAATTCCACTTTCTGTAAGCGTTGCCATGAGTCAGGCTTATATTGGATATGATCTTCAAAATGCACTTCGAGAAGAACTGTTAAATCGTGGAATTTTAGATATTCCAGTTGCTACAATGATTACACAAGTTCGTGTAGATAAAGAAGATCCTGCATTCCTTAATCCAAGCAAACCAATTGGAAAATTTCTTACCAAAGAACAAGCGGATGAACTTTCCGAAAAAAACGGGTATATTATGAAAGAAGATGCAGGTCGCGGATATCGCCGTGTTGTTGCATCTCCAAAACCTCAAGAAATCGTTGAAATTGGAACCATTCGTTCTATGGTAGATGCAGGTGATCTTGTAATCGCATGCGGTGGTGGTGGAATTCCAGTTTACCGCGACGGTAACAAATTAAAAGGAATCGGCTCTGTTATCGACAAAGATTTTGCAAGTAGCTTGCTGGCTCGTGAACTTGACGCAGATTTTCTCATTATTCTTACAGCAGTAGAAAAAGTTGCTATCAACTATGGAAAACCGAACGAAAAATGGCTGGATGATATTTCTGTAGAAGAAGCAAAACAGTATATGGAAGAAGGACATTTTGCTCCTGGATCTATGTTACCTAAAGTACAAGCCGCTGTAGAATTTGCAGAATCTAAGCCAGGACGTCAAGCACTGATTACATTGCTTGAAAAAGCAAAAGATGGTATTCTTGGAAATACAGGTACTAGAATCACAAAATAATTTAGATAGATAGGTATTAGTTTTTTAGGATTTTGATGGGTATGATATAAAAAGTGAGGACATATGTCCTCACTTTTTGTTACCCTGTAATTCTTTTATTGCTCTTTTGGTAAAACCAAATTAAGTATGATTGCCATTAATGTTGCAATAACAACTGGTGATTTTCCAAAAATCATTGTAATGTTTTCCGGAAACTGGCTTAAAGAAGCACTTGCCTGCGAAATGCCTACTTCTAATGCTGCTGAAAGTCCAACAATTGTAGTATTTCTAGCCGAAAAATCTTGCGATGCAATCAATTTCATTCCTGTCATAGCAATGGTGGAAAATACGGTGATGGTCGCACCACCAAGCACACATTGTGGAATCGTTGTAAGTACCGCTGCAAATTTAGGAGAAATCCCCGCTAATAATAAAAACCCACCTGTCATCGCAAATATAGTTCGATTCACAACTTTATTCGTTGTTACAATGCCAATATTTTGTGAGTATGTAGCTGTTGGAAGACTTCCAAACAAGGCCCCCAATACATTCGTAAATCCATATGCAATAATTCCACCTTGAAGTTCTTCATCTTTGGGCTCTCGATCAAATCCACCAACCGTAGTTGCTGTAAAATCACCGATTGCCTGTACTGCATTGATTGCAAACAATATTCCCATAGCTGTACAAGCTGCAAAATCAAATTTCATACCAAAATGTAAGATTTTAGGGGTGGAAAACCATGCAGCAGCCCTGATTCCCGTAAAGTCTACCATTCCAAAAAACGCTGCAATCACATATCCACATAGCATTCCTATTAGGATCGATGCCAATTTGCAAACCCCTTTTGCTTTATTATTCAATACCATGACAATCACTAAAGTAATAGCTGCAATCATCCAATTTTGCCATGATCCATAAACAAGTACTGCTGTCATATGTTTTGTTTTTACTACTTGCTCATACGTGTTTGCTATTCCACCTGCCATGTAGTTGATTGCATACTAGGCAAATATGCAAAGCTCACTCCAAGAATCACTGGAAGTCCAGAACCAAACCTCTTTCCCATCGGAAAAAGTTGAAATAATGTGGATACTGCTGACATCACTAATGATGCCTGTATTAACATTACCCTTTCATCAAGCGGCAGTCCTACGACATTTGCTATAATAATTGCTGGTGTCACACATCCTACGATCATCGCCACAAGATGTTGCAGTGAAAGGTAAAAGGATGTTCCAAGTGGCGGCGTTCCCTTCCATTCAAACAACAATCTTTCCTCTTTCTTTGCTCCCATTATGGTAGTTCTCCTCATTTTCTTTTTAATATTTAAAAAAAACGGAAATTTACAATCCTCTTGTAAACTCCCGTTTTCTATTTTCATCCACTATTTAACAGATAAATCCTGTAAATACTCTGGCAGTTCTAGTCCAAGACGTTTGTACATCGTCTTTTCTACCGCATTTAATATGTTTTCATATCCTGTACATCTACACAGATGCCCAGATAATAATTTGCGGAGTTCTTTTCTTGTATACAGTTTGCCAGATTCTAATATTTCCGACGCACTCATAATAAATCCTGGAATACAAAATCCACACTGTACCGCTGTTTCGTCAATAAATGCCTGCTGTATATCTGATAATTCTCCATGTGGTCCCATAAGTCCTTCCAATGTTAGAATTTCTTTTCCATCTGCCCACACAGCAAGATAAATACAAGAGTTAAAGGCTTCCCCATCAATCAGGACTGTACATGCTCCACACTCTCCTACTTCGCACCCTTTCTTTACACTTGTCAGTGTAAAATCATTTCTCAAAAGGTCTGTAAGAGAAGCTCTCACATCAACTACCACATCTCTTTCTTTTCCATTGATTGTACAATGTATCTGTTTAAACTGTTTACTCATTGATGGCACCTCCTGCAAGTCTTACTGATTCTTTTAACGCACGTTTACAAAGAACCTGTGCGATATGCTCACGAAACGCTTTACTTGCTCTCCAGCTGTCACGTGGAGCAATATCTTGAAGAACGGCTGCTGCAACCTGCTCAAACGTTTCTTCACAGACCGCTTTTCCACGTCCTGTTTCTTCCGCATGTGTTGCACGAAGTGGTACTGGTCCAGCTACGCCATATGCAATTCTAACATCTTCGATCACCGCTTTATCTTGCGATAATTTTACGTTCACTGAACATCCTAATGTCGCAATATCCATTGCATTTCTCATCGCATATTTAATGTAATTTCCATAATATCCTTCGTAAGATTCTTTTGGAATTAAAATAGCTACCTGTAATTCCCCGGGTCTTAAGTCTACTTTTTTGGCTTTGATATAGAAATCATGAATAGATTCTCTACGAATTCCTTCTGGTCCTGCGATCTCAACAATTGCATCCCATGCATGCAATGTAGATGCAGAGTCGGCAGAGGTTACACCATTACATGTGTTTCCTCCAATCGTACCGATATTTCTAATTTGTGGTCCGCCCACCATGTCAACCGCTTCTCCTAATACATTTATATATTTTTGGATAATCGGATCTTTCGTTATATGCGAAAAACTTGTAAGAGAACCAATACGGATGGTACCATCATCCTCCATGGATACTCCACGTAGTTCATCTAACCCGTAAATGCTCACCAATTCTTTTCCTGCTCGTCTTCCCTCACGCATCTGTACAAGAACATCACTACCACCTGCAATAATGTCTGCATCTTTATGCTCTACAAGAAGTTGTACTGCATGAGACACACTTTCGGCCTCATATAATGCTTTTATATCATACATTTCGTATATCCTCCTTAAATTCTCTCTAGCTTAGATTAATCCTTCCTCTTTAAAACGCTTAAACAGGATATGCGGATTTAATGGAAGTTCATTTACTGCAACTCCTGTCGCATTTAGGACCGCATTTCTGATTGCTGGTGCTACGGAACATGCTGGTGGCTCACCTAAAGATTTTGTTCCATATGCACTTGTTGGTTCATAATTCTCAATAAACTGTCCTTCCAAATGTGGATGATCCATCATGGTAGATAATTTATAATCAAGAAGATTATTATTCAATGCCTTTCCTGTACGTTCATCAAACATGAGTTTCTCAGTCAGTCCGTATCCAATTCCCATGCTCATACCACCATGAACTTGTGCCTGCGCAAGTTTTGGATTGATCAGGCGTCCACAATCATGTACATTGATGATATCTTTTACCTCAACTTTACATGCTGGAATATCTACTTCGACTTCTGCAAATGTACATCCGAAAGAATATGCATTATTTTTAATTTGGTAAGTACTTTCAGCAGTGATGTGTTCACTTTTTTGTAGACTATAAAGTCGTTCTGTTGCAAGTTCACCAAGACTCATAAGAACTTTTCCATCTGTAACTCGTACAATATTTCCGTTGATAAGATCCATATTATCTTTCATTTGTCTTGTAAGTTCAACTGCAACATTTAATATATGTTCTTTCATAAGAGATGCCGTCTGATGAATTACAAACCCAGCAATATAAGTCTGTCTTGATGCATATGCCCCTGTACCAAACGGAGTTAAATCTGTATCTTGTGTTGACACAATATGTACATCCTCAAATGGAATTCCTAAGGTTTCAGCTGCCATTTGAGAAAATGCTGTATCTGCTCCCTGACCAATTTCTGTTTCACCTAACTGAAGCTGAATGGAGCCATCTTGATTGAGCACCATACGGCAAGAAGAAGACTCTAGGGAAATTGGCCATACACCTGTGTTATACCAAAATACAGAAAGTCCAACCCCTCTTCGGATATCACCTGTCTGATTTTTATATTTTTCATATTTGTCGAGATAGTGAATATAAGCATTTCCTTTTTCCATTACCTGACGGAATGTATCTTCATAATTACAGTTTTTTGAAAACGCATCGGTATAACCTTTTGGCATCAATGTTTTAAATCTAAACTCATACGGATTCATTCCAAGAACCTTTGCGATATCGTCTGCATGAGATTCATATAAAAACATAGATTGTGGAATTCCGTAACCTCTCATTGCTCCTGCTACGGGTCTATTTGTGTAAACTGTATAAGCATCTCCTTCCACATTGTCACAAGGATAAAGCTGTGGGAATGCACCAAGTGCTTTTGCAACAACACTATGTCCATGAGAAGCATATCCGCCTTGATTTGAATAAAGATCCATCTTTCTTGCAACAAAAGTACCATCTTTTCTTACATAAGAAGTGATGTGCGCTTTAAATGCATGACGAACACGATTGCTTACAAACGTCTCCTCCCTTGAATTTTCAAGTTTCACAAGACGTCCACCTAAAACCATACTTAAGTATGCACACAGTGGTTCATAAAGAACATCTTGTTTATTTCCAAAACCGCCACCAATATATGGCTTAATTACTCTTACTTTTCCCCAAGGAATTCCAAGTGCCTGACCCACTACTCTTCGCACGATATGAGGAATTTGTGTAGAAGACGTAACAACCATTCTACCCTTTTCCATATATGCACTACAAATAAAGTTTTCAATATGACAGTGCTGTACCGTTGGTGTCTCATACCAACCTTCTACTTTAATAAGACCTGGCTCTTTTCTTGCTTCCTCGTAATTTCCTTTATTGATTGAAGTGTGTTTTAAAATATTGTGCTCATACTCTTCGTGAATCAATGGCGCATCTTCTTTTAATGCATCCTCTACATCCAATACAAATGGAAGTTCCTCATATTCCACTGTAATAAGACGAGCCGCCTGCGCTGCTGCCACTTCATCCTCCGCAACAACTGCTGCAATATCATCCCCATAGTATCTAACATGGGTATTAAGCAGCTTTCTATCGCAAACATCCTGATGTGCAGGGTCTGTAGAATACGGATGTCCTGCTGTTCCAAATGGAAGATCTGGCACATCAAAGCATGTAACAACTTTTACAACGCCTTCTACCTTTTCTGCTTCTGAAATATCTATAGATTTTACATATCCATGAGCAATTGTTGAATGCACAATTTTTACCACGTATGCATCTTTATCTGTAATATCATCTACATATTTTGCACGTCCGGTTACTTTTTCTATCGCATCCACACGGTTTATGCTCTTTCCTACAATATGTTCCTTTTCCATATCTTTTCCTCCAATATTTTCAGCCTTGTTCTCCATGACTTTTAAATCTTTTTAAAACAATTTTTCACCTTCTACATATTTTGCGAAAACTTCTCTATCATCTGAGAAATAGATAATACGTTCCAAACGTTTTTTTACATCCAATTCCTGTGGATGTAGAAGTCGCTTGTCATCTAAGACAATGGCATCAAATTCATATCCAGCTTCAAAACTTCCAACTTTGCCAAAGAATTCTCCACCACCTTTTGTAGCAATGTAAAATGCTTCTTCTACTGTAAGTGCTTTCCAAGAATCATCTAACAATCTCCAACGTAGTTTTGACGCCTGAATAGCGTGAGCCATAGCTTGGAACAGGTTTTCTGTAGAACCAGCTGCAAGATCACTTCCTATTCCTACATGAAGTCCTTCTTCTATATATTTCTTTACTGGTGCTACCCCTGAAGATAAATTAATATTAGACTCAGGACAATGAGCAACAAATACTCCATTTTCCTTCATTCTCTTTATTTCTTTTTCCCCTGAATAAACACAATGTGCCATGACTGTTTTACAATCCGCCCCAAATAAACCAAATTTGTCATATGCATCTCCATAAAATTCAGACCATGGACAAAGTTCTTTTACCCATTCAATTTCTCCTTGGTTCTCTGACAAATGTGACTGAACTGGAAGGTCGTATCTCATCTGGATCATTTTTAACTTTTCCATCAGTTCATCTGTACAACTTGGTGTGAAACGAGGAGTAATAATTGGTTTTGTATGTTTATACTTTTTATGTATAACGTCTTTGATCCACTCAACAGTTTCTAGTGCAGATGCTTCCGCAGACGATTCGCAAAGATACTCTGGACTATTTCTGTCCATATTTACCTTTCCTACCATCGTGTTAAGTCCTGCTTTTTCAAGAAGATCCATAAGAAGTAATGTTGCCTGACGATGAATTGTGCCAAATACAACAGCTCTTGTTGTAGCACTTTGTCTCAAATTGTCTACAAAAATACCATAGGCTTTTTTAGCATACTCTAGATCTTTGTACTTTGCTTCTTCTGGGAATGTATTGGTATCTAGCCAATCCAAAAGTTCTAAATCCATGCCCAATCCGCGAAATGCATATTGTGGTGCATGTACATGAAGATCAACAAGTCCCGGAATAATCAAACGATCTTCATAATCTGTCACTGGATAAGATGCATACGCTTCAGGTAATGTTTCGTAAATCCCTTCTACAAGACCATCTTTAACTACAAGATAACTGTGTTCACAAATTTGTAATTCTTGTGGGTTTTTGCTGTAAATAATATTTCCACGCAAAATAAAAATAGATTCATTCATAGTGCCGCCTCCATCTTTCCTCTGTAACCGTCCTAATAGGTACAGAGCACCTCTCTGTACTTATAGTCAACTATTACGGTAGTTGGTAGAAACGTTCATCCTATTATGAACCTATATAAGTAGTTAGTGAATTTTTACTTTGTTT
>JARHYE010000051.1 GCA_029258605.1 Ruminococcus sp. | reverse complement strand
CTATCTAAATCTTCTATATTATATAGAAGAAACTCTTTTGGCGGAGGCATGTGGGAATCGAACCCACCCGGGACGAGCAAACGCCCCACACTGGTTTTGAAGACCAGGAGGCACACCAGTTACCCATCTACCCCCATTAGATTTATTTTTCTAAAGCTTCTTTATAATAACAAATATTCCTCGCACTTTCAAGTTCTAAATTTTATTGTTGTGTTTCATTTCTATGACTGCTATTATAATAAGAACAAATAACTCATAATATATAGAAGGATTAACAATGAATAGACGCTTGGAATATAAAATAACTGAAACTGATGATAATCTTCGAATCGAGCAATATCTAAGACGAGAAGGGTATTCTAGACAAAACCTTGTGGAGTTAAAGAAAATGCCTGAAAGTATTCTTTTGAATGGAGTATGGGTGCATTTAAATGACTCTCTTCATACTGGTGATTCTTTAATCGTTCATATCCAGGAAACGGAAAGTTCAAAATTGATTCCACCCGTATACATGCCTCTTGATATTATTTATGAAGATGAGGATCTTATAGTAGTCAATAAGCCTGCCGGCATGCCAATTCATCCTTCCATGGACAATTATACAAATTCTTTAGCAAATGCACTTGCCTACTACTACAAGGAACAAAATCTTCCATTTATTTTCCGTTGTACAAATCGTCTTGATCGGGACACCTCTGGACTGACTATCATTGCCAAGCATATGTTAAGTTCCAATTTGTTATCTGGAATGACCAAACGCCATGAAGTACAACGAGAATATTATGCAATTGTACGCGGAAAACTAACGCCAGATTCTGGAACGATCAACGCTCCCCTTTCCCGTAAAGAGGGCTCCATTATTGAGCGATGTGTTGATTTTGAAAATGGAGAAGAGGCCATCACACACTATCAAACAGAAGGATACCGAAATGGACATACCCTGGTACGATTAAGACTAGAAACTGGACGAACCCATCAAATCCGGATTCACTTAAAGCATCTTGGATTTCCATTGGTTGGAGATTACTTATACAATCCCGATATGCAATGGATTCATAGGCAGGCCTTACATTCTTGCCATCTTTCCTTTGTCCATCCAATCACAAAAGTACCGTTGGATTTCACTGCGCCTCTTCCAGAAGATATGCAACATATCCTTTACAATTAATTGACAGCAACAATGGGCAGCGTTATAATAGGCCTAGTGAATTAAATTACAGATAATAACAAGGGGAGTCTGTCGGACAGGCTGAGAGGAAGTTGTAAACTTCGACCCATAACCTGATCTGGATCATGCCAGCGTAGGTGATGTTAAGTACGATTTCGTTTGAAAGCCCATAATATCTCCTTGTTTTATCTAAAAATGAGGAGGTTTTTTTATGTTTGATTTACTAGTTACGAAAGATGGAGCTTTGACAACCGCTGGGTACGCATCTACAATTATTGTAGGAATTCTTCTTTTTATTCTTGCAATTGTTCTTGCATCCAAACATTCCGAAAAGGACAAACTCACAACCAGACAGCTTGTATTTTGTGCAATGGCGATGGCACTTGCCTTTTTAACATCTTACATCAAATTGTACGAGTTGCCTTGGGGCGGAAGTGTTACCCTATGTAGTATGCTTTTTATTGTACTGATTGCAAATTGGTATGGTGTCGGTACCGGTATCCTTGTTGGACTTGCCTATGGTATCCTTCAGTTTCTTCAAGGACCTTATGTCCTTTCATTCTTCCAAGTTGGATGTGACTACATCTTCGCATTTGCTGCCCTTGGAATTGCTGGTTTTTTTGCCAAACAAAATCATGGTTTACTAAAAGGTTATATTTGCGCAGTTCTCGCAAGAGGGGTCTTTCATACAATTGGAGGATACTTATACTGGATGAGTTATATGCCTGATAACTTCCCTGCTTCTCTAAAAAGTGTTTACCCAATCGTATACAACTACAGCTATCTTTTGATCGAAGCAGTGATCACAGTCATCATCATTTCTATTCCAGCTGTTGATCGTGGATTAAAACAAGTGAAAAAAATGGCTTTAAATTAAGTGTTAGGAACAGAAAAAGTGGAAAGTTTACAATCGAAACTTTCCACTTTCTTTTTACTCATATCGCAGTGCATCTATTGGATTTAAATTTGCCGCTTTGATAGATGGGAGTAGGCCAAAGATAATTCCAATCACCATAGAAAATACAACCGCAAGAATACTAGCTGGAACACTGATTGCTACAGGCGTCTGAGACATCTTTGCAATCACTTGAGACATAATAATTCCAACAATAACCCCCAAAATTCCACCTACACTTGTTAAAACTGCTGCCTCTGTCAAAAACTGCCATAAGATTTTCTTTTTTCTAGCACCTATGGCCTTTTTCAATCCTATTTCTCTTGTTCTTTCTGTTACAGATACAAGCATAATATTCATTACACCAATTCCACCAACTAAAAGTGAAATACTTGCGATCCATAATAATTGCTTATTGGTACTTTCACTTACTTTTTGCAAATCTTTCACAGTTTTAAGTAGATCTGCTGCCCGATAGGAAAGACGGGTTTCCCCCTCTCCTTCGTCCGAGGTAGGAGAAGCAACTACGAGGGTATTCATAATATCTTCCACTTTTTTTCCGATACTACTCATAATATCTGTGTTTTCCGCCATAACACTTACATCACATGGTTCATCAAAGTTATAAACAATTGGCCATGTTGCTTGAGGAATTAAAATCATTCCGTTGGAATTTTGATTATACATATAATAATCTTCCATACTATTGATCACTGGTTCAAACGCATCTGATTTTCGGATGGTTCCAACTACCGTAAAAGGTTCTCCTTTAATCTCGATAATTTTTCCAATGGCTGTTTCTCCTGGAAATAATGTTTGTGTAGCCACATCATCCAACAGCACGATTTTAGAAAAGTTTTTATAATCTTGGTCAACAAATCCTCTTCCTTCTTGAAGCACATATCCTTTTGTCCTTAAAAATTCTGTATCCACTCCATAAATAGAACCATTCTCTAAAGATGTATTTTTGTAAGTAATTCCTTCTGTCCAACTTCTCTTATTATAAAATGTAGCGCTTACTACTCCTTTCAAATTACGGATTTCCTTTTTTATGTCTTCCGTTACCGTCATAATTCCATCCGGGCTTCCCTGGTCCATGTAGTATTCGCTCTCTCCTTGTGATAGTTTTACATCCACATTGTTATTTCCTGCACCGATCAAATTTTCTTTAATCTGCTCATTGGTACCTCTGATTGTAGATACAATCGATATAATAGATGCAATTCCAATAATAATTCCAAGCATTGTTAGGAAGGAACGCATTCTATGTGACCAGATCCCTTTCACTGCTAATCTGATATTTTCAAACATTCTCTTCCCCCCTTTAATGATATAGATCTTCTAATGATCCTTCTTGTGTCTTTGCACCTTGTTTTACATTTTTTCCATATGGAAAGCTAATCTTATCTTCCATTGACAACCCTTCTGTAATCTCGTATGCGTAGCCAGATACAATCTTTGAGACAGTGACTGGTTGTTTTTTTAACTTTCCTTTTCCATTATCAATCATTACATAATATTTTCCATTCTCAGAACGAACAAACGGCTTTTCAATTACAAAAGCATCCCCTGTCATATTTTGTGATCCATCCACTGAAAGTTCAGCCCAACTATAATTTTTTAATCCTTCTGCCTGTTCAATGTATGCAGTAAACGGATATACCGATGTGTTCCCTGATCCACCATTTTCTCCTTGTGATGGGTACGGAGAAACTTCTTGTACTTCTGCTGTGAAATTCACACCACTGTCATAGGAGTATCCCATTAAAACTGTTCCCGCCTGTACTTGATCCAGCTGCATCTCACTGACATTTCCTTTTACGTAAAGCCCCTCACTGCCTGCCACAAAGATCATAGGAGATCCGTCTTGACTCGGTTTTTCTGTATCTCCAATTTTTTTCACAACCCCGTTGATATTGCTTTTGATCACTTGACGTTTTAAGTCTCTCTCCATTTTCTTAAGCTCGAGATCCGCTTCTTTTAAATCAAGCTTCAATGTTCGAATTTCATTTTCTGCACTTGCGACCTCATCAGACCCCGTCATAACATCCGCCACTGTTTTGTACTGCCAAAGCGGCGCAGATTCTTTCTTGTTCTGTAATGCCCATCCGGTTCCAAAATAAGATGTTTGAGAAACATTTTCTTCTGGGTTTGTTGGAACAGGATTTGAAATTTCTCCCTCTGTATCCTTAGGTGGGTCTGGAACTTTTGTACCTTCTTCTTGTGGCTGCGTCGGTGGTTGTACAGGTGGCTCTGGTTGTACAGGTGGCTGCGGTTCCACCGGTACGCTCGGATCTGGTTTTACATCTGGTTTCTCCTGCACCTCTTTTTGAATCTGAACAAAAAATCGATCCTGATCTGCCACTTCTTCTAACCATTCTCCATTTTGTTCCCATGCTTGTAAAAGAATTCCATTATTTTGATCGTCGCTGCGCACCTCTATCCGGAAATAAACTTTCATTTCTTTCATTTTTCGGAAGAAACTTCCCTCTACAGCTCCTGCCTTTTTCACTAAAAATACATAAGGATTCTTGGAAGTACCGTCTCCTGAAACCCAGCCACTTTCCTCAACTTGTGCTCGCGTCAACAACTCATACGGTGGGATAACTTTTTCATTTTCATGGGTCTCCTTGGATTGTAAATTTAAATTATATTCCTGGTTTGGATCTACATAAAATCCTTCTTTATATGCCACCTGGCCCCAGTACTGTATCAGTTTTCCTGAACTTACATCTCCTTCTCTTACTTCCACTACAAAGAATTTATGATCCTTTGCTCTTGCATTTAAAAAGGATCCCTTTATAACACCTTCCTGACTTACCAAGTAATGACTTGGATCCTCTGGTGTTCCAGTCCCCATATATTCTTTTGACTGATCATCAAGAATCCTTGCTGCCTGCACATCCTGCGGTGTTTGTGGTTGCTCTTGTTGTGGTTCTTCTGGTTCTGGAATAGAATCTGAACCTGAAGAATGAGAATTTTTTAATTCCTCTAATCTGCGTTGCGCTTTTTGAATGTTCAATTCCAGCGTTTGACGATCTAACTTTTTCATTTCCAAATTCAAATTTTCTAATGTCATATCAAACGCAACTAATTTATCACCGACTTTAACGGTATCTCCCTCTTTTACATAAACTTCTTTTACCGTCTGGCCATCTTTTAAATAAATCTGCTGGGAAACGTCAGAAGTAATCATTCCCGACAAATTCATATGATTCATTCCGCCGCCATTATTCATTAACTCCATCACTGGAACGACGGTGACTTTCTTTTGACTGCTGCTTTTTACAGCAAACACTGTAACTCCACTAAAAAGAAGAATTCCTGCTACTGTACAAGCCACGATTACTTTCTTTTTCATTGGCTAATCCTCCTCTTTGATCATCCCGTCTTTAATGACAATCATTCGCTGTGCATGAGAAGCGATTTCTACGTCATGAGTAATCATAAGAACACTAACGCCTTCTCGATTTAGTGTTTGAAATAGCTCCATCACTTGTTCCCCTGATTTACTATCCAATGCACCTGTAGGCTCATCAGCCAAAAGAATTTTCGGGTTATTTACAAGTGCACGTGCAATTGCAACTCGCTGTTTTTGCCCACCTGACAACTGATTCGGGAAAAAATTTACACGCTCTTCAAGCCCCACTCGTACCAAAGCCTTACGCGCTCTTTCTATACGTTCTGCTTTTGGAATTTCTGCATAAGTAAGGGGAAGTTCAACATTTTCTAGTGCAGTCTGTTTTGGGAGTAATTGAAAATTTTGAAATACAAATCCAATCTTTTGAAGTCTCAAATCTGCCATTTCATTATCTGTACATTCACTGATATCCTGACCATCTAGAAAAATAGCACCGGATGTAGCCTGATCCAGACATCCAACCAAATTCATAAGGGTAGTCTTTCCAGAACCTGATGGTCCCATAATAGCGACATACTCCCCCTCTTCCATAGAAAAATTTATATCTCTTAAGACTGGAATGCTCATTTTCCCTTGAATATATTCTTTATAAATATTCTTCATTTCAAGAATCATGATTCATCCCCCGTTTCTGTATTTTTATTGTCTTCTGGATTGGATGGAACATCACCTTCTGGTGACTCCTCAGGTAATTCTGGATTGTTCATTCCCAGTTCATTATTTTTCCCTTTGGCAGTTTTCATTCCTTCTTTTAGCCCTGGTTCTGGGAATGTAATGAGGTCATCTTTACGCAACCCTTTTTTTATTTCACATTGGAACATTTCTTCGTCTCTTTTTCCAATCTTTACTTCTCGTTTTTCGAGCTTTCCTCTTCCATTATCAGCCCACACATAAGCTGTTTTTCCATCTTGAACCACAAAAGATTCATCAATCCATAATCCTTTACGTTCTTTCATTTGTCCAAAATCTGGTTCAATATATACATGCTGACCAAGCATCAAGCCTTCTGATGATTCCAAATTAACATAGAATGGATAAGAGTTGGATTGGGTTGTTGGATCTCCCATAAACCCATTCTCGCTTCCATTTTCAGGACGCTGCATGTCTACTTCTGACATGGTTCCTTTCCAAATTGTTTTTTGATCTACTCTAGAGTGAACAATCACTTGTTGTCCTGGCATAATAGAAGAAACGTTTTGCTCGTTTACTTTTCCTTTGATTCTAAAATCTCCCATAGCAATAATGGTCATGAACGCTGCGTTTTCACCAGGTGCTTCCATCCCATTTTCTTCTGCTCTTTTGATGGATTTTACAATCCCTTTCATCTGACTTTTTACTTCCGCATTTTCGATGGAATCTTTTATTTTTTGAATTTCAACTTCTTTGGTTTTCTTTTCATATTCGCTTTGTTTTAATTCTGTTTGTGCCTGGAGTACTTCCAGTTGATCTCCTGACTGTTGCGCGATTCCAATTGCACTCTGCTTTGTTGTAATATCATTAGTAATCCGTTCCAATTCCAATTGTGCTTTGCTTAATTTGTCTTGATCTTGCTCTGTATCATAAGCAAATAACACGGTTCCTATAGAAACTTCCTGTCCTTCCTCCACGAAGATTTCTTTCACTGTACGTTCATGATTTGGTTGAATATCCACCTGCTTTTGTGTCTCTACCACACCAGCATATCGATTAATTCTGCCTGCATCTGCTCCAGGATTCATAAGTTGTTTCACACTATTAACGTACACTACATCTTTTGTCTTTTCATTTTTACTTCTAAAATGAAAAAATACAATAAGTCCTACCACTAGAAGAAGTAAAATTAAAAGAGAAATTCCTCCTATGATCACTTTCTTTTTATCTTCGATCTTTTTAAAATTTCGTAGGTTTATTTTCTTTAAATCGAGCTTCATTCGGTTACCTCCCCATACTATTATATTTATGTATATTATAGCATGATGAGAGATAGTATTTATTTAATTATTGCTTAATATTTCATTAGTTCTTATTTTATTTCAAAAAAATTTTGACATTAAAAAAAGATTTAAACTTTCGTTTAAATCTTCTCTTAATGCCGCAGACCGGAATCGAACCGGTACGGGAGTATAAGTCCCGCAGGATTTTAAGTCCTGTGCGTCTGCCTGTTCCGCCACTGCGGCATAAATGGGACCAATAGGACTCGAACCTATGACCCTC
>JARHYE010000025.1 GCA_029258605.1 Ruminococcus sp. | reverse complement strand
GCTATCTTGTTGTATATTTAAGTGATAAAAAAACACTTTATGAAATGACAGATATTACTATGGAAAAGATACCAGATGAATTGAAAAAAGAAATTAAAAGAGGAAAATATATAGAAAACGAAGAAACTCTTTATGGGATACTGGAAAATTATTCTAGCTGAAAAGTAGACGGATGAAAAGAAATGGTGTACTATAGAGAAAATATGAAAAAAGGAGAAACACATGGACGAACAAAAGATTAAGCGTATTAATGAATTATATAAAAAATCAAAAGCAGAAGGGCTTACTGATTCTGAAAAAATGGAGCAGAAAATTTTAAGACAAGAATACATTGAGTCTTTTCGTAGAAATTTAAAAGTACAACTGGATCGAATTGATATTGAAGATGAGAAAGGCAGTGTAGTCAATTTAGGCGAAAAGTTTGGAAATAAAAAAGGAAATTAGACAAAGAATCCGTCAGGTCCGTGCCCAGATGCCAAAGGACATTCAAAGACAATATAGTTTGAAGATTCAAAAAAAGCTAGTAGAAGATCAGGTGTTCCATCAAGCGGAAGAAATTTTTTGCTACGTGTCTAGCAAGGATGAAGTAAAGACGGACCAAATCATGCAAATAGCTTGGAAACAGGGAAAAAAGGTTGCAGTTCCCAAAGTGACAGCGAAAGGTGAGATGGAATTTTATTATATTCAAAGTATAAAAGAATTAAAGGCAGGATATTATGGGATTTTAGAACCAACGTCTGACCGGCTTGCCCAAGCAGATCAAGGGTTAATGATAGTTCCAGGAATTTGCTTTGATCGTAAGGGACGAAGGATTGGATATGGTGGTGGGTATTATGACCGTTACCTTAGGAAACACCGCCCAAAACATAAGGTTGCCTTGGCCTATTCTTGTCAAATGATAGAAGCAATTCAGACAGAGGAGCATGATATTTCTGTCGATATGATTTTTACTGAAAGAGAGAGAATGAAATGTTAAATGAACTTCCAAAAGATCCAGTGATGTTACTTAGCGTCATCAACACAAAATTAAGAGATCATTATTCTTCTTTGCAAGAATTATGTGAAGATTTAAATTTGGATCAAGTCGAATTAGAAAAACAGCTAGAAACGATTGATTATAAATACGACAAAAAACAGAATCAGTTTTTATAAAAAAAATCCAGAATCAGAAAAATCTGATTTTGGATTTTTTGCGTTTGTTTTTTGAGTAAAAAGGGAATAGAAGAAGAAAAACGAATCAAAAGTAGAAATTTACAAGATGGGAAAGCTATGCTATACTTTATTAGTTAAACTATATGTAATAGATGTGAAATGAGGAAAAACATGAGTAATAAAATAGATTTAAACGAAATTGCATCCGAGCAGTTACATGAGATTGATTTAAATGATGTTGAATTAAAGGCGGTCGCACCGCAGATGGAGCCACAAAGACAATATTATTATATGGCAAAAGCGAAAAAATATGTACAGGAGTTGTCAGCAAAACTGGGGCGTCCACTTAGTTTTTCAACACAGACTTTTGGTTGTCAGATGAATGCCCGTGATTCCGAAAAGTTAGTAGGAATCCTAGAACAGATTGGGTATGTAGAGGAACAAGATGAAGAAAAAGCGGACTTTGTAATCTACAATACCTGTACAGTAAGAGAAAATGCGAATCTTCGCGTTTACGGAAGACTGGGACAGCTGAACCGTATCAAGAGAAAAAACCCACACATGATGATTGCACTTTGTGGTTGCATGATGCAAGAACCAAAAGTGGTAGAAAAACTAAAAAAAAGTTATCGATTTGTAGATCTTATTTTTGGTACCCACAATATTTATAAGTTTGCTGAATTGATTGTGAACCGAATTGAAAATGAACGTATGACCATTGATATATGGGAAAATACAGATAAGATTGTAGAGAACCTTCCAAGCGAAAGAAAGTTCGCATTTAAATCTGGAGTAAACATTACATTTGGCTGCAACAACTTTTGCAGTTACTGCATTGTTCCATATGTGCGCGGAAGAGAACGAAGCCGTGATCCGGAAGCGATTATAAGTGAAATAAAACGCTTGGTGGCAGATGGAGTTGTGGAAGTAATGCTCCTTGGACAAAATGTAAACTCCTACGGAAAAAATCTGGAACATCCAATTACATTCGCACAGCTTCTTCAAAGAATTGAGCAGATAGAAGGCTTGGAAAGAATTCGCTTTATGACTTCTCATCCAAAGGATCTTTCGGATGAATTGATAGAAGTGATGAGGACTTCTAAAAAAATATGTAAGCATTTACATCTTCCGGTTCAATCAGGAAGTACAAGAATTCTAAAGAAAATGAATCGTCATTATACAAAGGAAGGATATCTGGAATTGGTTGATAAGATTCGAAAAGCCGTACCAGATCTTTCCCTTACGACAGATATTATTGTTGGCTTTCCAGGAGAGACAGAGGAAGATTTCCTTGAAACTATGGATGTTGTAAAAAAAGTGCGCTACGATAGTGCCTTTACATTTATCTATTCAAAACGTACTGGAACACCAGCTGCTGCAATGGAAGACCAAGTGCCAGAGGATGTTGTAAAAGACCGTTTTGACCGGTTATTAAAAGAAGTACAGGAAATTTCAGCAGAAGTGTGCAGTGTTCATACGGGAACCATTCAGGATGTATTGGTAGAGACAGTGAATGATCATGACAGTTCACTTGTGACAGGACGAATGAGCAACAACATTCTTGTACATTTCCCAGGAGATGAAAGTCTCATTGGAAAAATTGTAAACGTGAAATTAAACGAATGCAAAGGATTCTATTATATTGGCGAAATGGTAGAGTCATAAAAAGATAAAGCGCAAATGATACGAATGAACCGAAAGGGAGAGAAAACGTGGGAGAATTAACACCAATGATGCAGAAGTATATGGAGACGAAAGAACAGTATCCAGACTGCATTTTATTTTATCGATTAGGTGATTTTTATGAGATGTTTTTCGAGGATGCAAAAATAACATCCAGAGAATTAGAATTGACGCTGACAGGGAAAAGCTGTGGACTTGAGGAACGTGCACCGATGTGCGGCGTTCCTTATCACGCTGTAGACACTTATCTTAATCGTCTCGTCTCAAAAGGATATAAAGTTGCAATTTGCGAGCAGGTAGAAGATCCAAAGCAGGCGAAAGGGCTTGTGAAGAGAGAAGTGACAAGAATTGTAACACCTGGAACCAATCTTGCACCACAGGCATTGGATGATTCCAAAAATAATTACCTAATGTGTATCGTATACCTGGAAGATCGATATGGATTATCGATTGTAGATATTACTACGGGAGATTATTTTGTAACAGAAATGTCGGACAGTGCAAAGCTTCTAGACGAATTATATAAATTTATGCCATCAGAAATTATCTGCAA
>JARHYE010000021.1 GCA_029258605.1 Ruminococcus sp. | reverse complement strand
ACCATCAATAAGAATTATTGTAAATACTTTATAATAAGTATCTTAGATCAAAGGGAGGTGTATGGATAATGAAAATGACATTTCAGCCTAAAAAAAGACAGAGATCAAAAGTTCATGGTTTCAGAGCTAGAATGAGTACTCCAGGCGGAAGAAAAGTTTTAGCTGCAAGAAGAGCAAAAGGAAGAAAAGTTTTATCAGCTTAGGCCGCATATATGTGGCCTTTTCTTCTATTTATTTTTGGGAATAGGAGAGGAAACGTTACAATGAAGTTTTCAGAGTCTTTAAAAAAGAACAAAGATTTTCAGTTGGTCTACAAAACAGGAAAATCTTATGCGAATAAGTACCTGGTTATGTATGTAAAAGAAAATGGCCTGGGAAGAAACAGAGTAGGAATTTCAGTCAGCAAAAAAGTTGGAAACAGTGTGGTAAGACATCATATTACTAGGCTGATCAGAGAGAACTATCGCGTTTTAGAGGCAGAGTTCCAATGTGGATTTGATATTATAATTATTGCGAGAGTGAGTGCAAAAGATAAAAATTATCACCAATTACAGAGTGCACTCATCCACTTGGGTAAGCTTCATGAAATATATCAATAAAGACTTATTATAAGTCATGTCTGAAAAGGCAAAAAGGAGGGACGCAGATGAAGCATGTGATGATATGGCTGATTCGATTTTACCAGAAGTATTTATCGGGTTTAAAGAGGACATACCATTGCATTTATACACCGACATGTTCTCAATATGGTATAGAAGCAATTCAAAAATATGGAGCAATCAAAGGTGGAGCCCTGACGATATGGAGAATTCTGCGATGTAATCCCTTCGCAAAAGGCGGATATGATCCGGTACCTTAAGGAGGATAAAAAATGTATGGAATTTTAGCAGTCGGTATGGCTGACTGGCCGATTATTCATCAGATTTCCTGGCTGTTAGGAAAAGTGATGAATGGAATCTATAATGTAATGGATGGTGTATTTGGGATCCAAAATATTGGTATTTGTATTATTATCTTTACAATTTTTGTATATACACTTATGATTCCGCTTACAATTAAACAGCAGAAATGGTCTAAGATGTCTAGTGTTATGCAACCTGAAATTATGAAAATTCAGAAGAAATATGCAAACAAAAGAGACCAAGCTTCCATGTTGAAACAACAGGAAGAGTTACAAAATGTATATCAGAAATATGGCACATCCCCTACCGGTGGTTGTTTACCAATGTTAATTCAGATGCCAGTACTTTTTGCATTGTATCCAGTGATTCAAAGTATTCCATCTTACGTAACAGGAGTAAGGGATACGTATATGCCTCTTGTAAATAACATTATAGCAACAGATGGTTTTCAGAAAATCATGGAAACAATTGGTTCTGCAAAACCAATTATGATGAATCCAAAGATCTATGATTATACACAACCAGATACACTTGTAAATGTGTTGTATAAATTTCAAGATTCTACATGGACAACTTTAGTAGACAAGATGCCTCATTTAAAAGATGTAATTGAATCTACATCCAATAGCATTGGACATATGAATATGTTCCTTGGAATTAACATTGCAGAATCTCCATTTACAATGTTAACAGCAGCAATTACATCATTTTCTATTTTAGGAATCATACTTGCAGTTATCATTCCTGTATTAGCTGGTGCTACACAGTTTTTAAGTGTGAAGTTAATGCCACAGGCACAGATGGATTCTAGCAATCCAATGGCGAATTCAATGAAAACAATGAATTATACAATGCCTTTATTTTCAGTATTTATGTGTTTCACACTTCCAGCAGGTATTGGTATTTACTGGTCAGCCAGTGCAGTGGTAAGATCGGTACAACAGCTTATTATCAATAAGCACATGAACAAGATTCCAGTAGAAGAAATGATCAAGGAAAATCAGAAAAAAGCAGCGAAAAAAAGAGAGAAGAAGGGAACTTCTGCTCAAGAAATTAACAGAATGGCTACCACAAGCACAAGAAATGTGAATCATACAGGCAAATCAGGCATGCCAGATGCACAAAGACAAGAAAAGCTTGATAGAGCAGCTGCAAATGCAAAAAATGCAAAACCAGGAAGTCTTACAGCCAAAGCAAATATGGTAAGTAGATTTAATCAAGGAGCATCTCAAGAAGAGACAAAAGATGAAAAGTAAGTAAGAAGGATTATGGATAGAAAGGCAGGATTTTGTAATGAACGGTAGTATCAGAGTATCTGCAAAGACAGTTGATGATGCAATTACAGAGGCATTGATCCAGTTAGGGGTTACTAGCGACAACTTAGAATATGATGTCATTGAAAAGGGCAGTGCCGGATTTTTGGGAATTGGTGCAAAACAGGCAGTAATTGAAGCTAGAAAGAAAACAGTGTCAGTAATGGAAGAAGCACCTGCAAAGAAATCTCAGCCAAAAGAAGAAACTGTATGTAAACAAGAAGTAAAAGAAGAAGCTGTTCTCAAGGAAGAGAAAAAAGAAGTAGAAACAGTAGCGCCTGTAAAACGCGAGAGTGAACTTGCAGAGGTGAAAGAAGAAACAAAACATGCAGTAGAAAACTTCTTAAAAGATACATTAAATGCAATGGGCATGGAGGTTGAACTTACAACAAGTATTGATAATGATGGTGCCTTGTGTGTAGAGATGAAGGGAAATAATATGGGAATCCTCATTGGAAAACGAGGACAAACATTAGATTCACTTCAATATTTGGCAAATCGAGTTGCGAATAAGCATCAGGAAGGTTATGTTCGTGTAAAACTTGATACAGAAAATTATCGTGCAAGAAGAGAAGAGACATTAAAAAATCTGGCTAAAAATATTGCATATAAGGTAAAAAGATCTAGAAAATCAGTTTCTTTGGAACCGATGAATCCTTATGAAAGAAGAATTATTCATGCAGCACTTCAAGCTGATCCATATGTAACAACACATAGCGAAGGAGAAGAACCTTACAGAAAAGTTGTGATTACATTAAAGAAATAGGTTTCGAAGCGAAAGAGGACGTTTTACGCTTCACGGATGCTTTCGTGAAGTTGTAAAACGTCTTTTTATTTCAGAGACTGGGAGGTATTATGAAAAAGGATACAATTGCGGCAATTTCCACAGGTATGACAAGTTCTGGAATTGGAATCGTTAGAATTTGTGGAGATGATGCGTTTCAAATTATAGATAAAATTTATAAAGGAAGAGAGATACTTTCAAAAGCAGCCACACATACCATTCATTATGGGCATATTGTAGATGAACAAGAGACAATTGATGAAGTGTTGGTAATGATCATGCGTGCACCTCGGACATTTACAGGGGAAGATACGGTAGAAATTAATTGTCATGGTGGCACATATGTGGTAAAAAGAGTATTGGAAACTGTTATAAAAAATGGAGCAAGTCCAGCAGAACCAGGAGAATTTACAAAACGTGCATTCTTAAATGGAAAGATGGATTTATCGCAGGCAGAGGCGGTGATAGATGTTATTAATTCCAAGAGTGAATATGCACTACAAAGCTCTATTAGCCAATTAAAAGGAAATGTAAAAAAGAAAATCAAAGAAATTCGTGAAGCGATTATTTATCATACCGCATTTATAGAAACGGCACTGGATGATCCGGAGCATATTGATCTTACAGGATATGCGGAGCAGCTTAGAGAGGTTGCAGTGGATTTGTCAAAAGAACTAGAACGTCTCATTCAATCTTCTGATAGCGGAAGAATTATAAAAGAGGGAATTCAGACGGTTATTATAGGAAAACCAAATGCTGGAAAATCCTCCCTTCTTAATGTTCTTGCAGGGAAGGAACGAGCAATTGTTACGGATATTGAAGGAACAACAAGAGATGTGTTAGAAGAGCAAATTACTTTAAAAGGCCTTACATTAAACATGATTGATACGGCAGGAATCAGACAGACAGAGGATATTATCGAAAAGATTGGTGTGGATAAGGCAAAGGAATATGTGGATAAAGCAGATTTAATTTTATATGTTGTTGATTCTTCTAGAGTTTTAGACGATAATGATAGAGAAATTATGGAACTTTTGGTAGGACGCAAGGCGATTATTCTTTTAAATAAATCAGATCTTCAAACGGCAACCACAAAGGAATGCTTACAAGAAGCATTGCAAATGGTTCCAGGAATACAAAAAGAGCAAGCGTGTAATCTACCGATGATAGATATTTCTGCAAAAGAAGAGCACGGACTTGATGTCTTAGAAGAGACATTACAAGAAATGTTCTTACATGGGGAAGTATCCTTTAATGACGAGATTTATATTACAAATGTGAGACATAAATCCGCATTACTAGATGCAAATAACAGTTTGAAAAAAGTAATAGATAGTATCGATATGCAGATGCCAGAAGATTTCTTTTCAATAGATCTTTTGGATGCATATGAGGCACTTGGAAGTATAACCGGAGAAACGATAGGAGAAGATTTAGTCAATGAAATATTCAGCAAATTCTGTATGGGAAAATAGTGACGAATATGATATTGCAGTTGTAGGAGCAGGCCATGCTGGTTGCGAGGCTGCACTTGCATGTGCAAGACTTGGATTTCGTACACTATTGTTTACAATTAGTGTAGATAGTATCGCACTTATGCCATGTAATCCAAATATTGGAGGAAGTTCAAAAGGGCATTTGGTGCGTGAAATAGATGCTCTTGGTGGTGAAATGGGCAAGGTGATTGATCAGACTTTTATTCAGTCAAAAATGTTAAATCAGTCAAAGGGACCAGCGGTACACTCTCTAAGAGCGCAGGCGGATAAAGCAAATTATACAAAGACAATGAGAAAGGTTCTGGAGAATCAGGAGAATTTAGACATTCGACAAATGGAAGTGACGGATATTCTTACAGAGGATTTTAAAATTACTGGTGTTAAGACTTATTCCGGAACAATATATCCATGTCGTGCGGTTGTTCTGTGTACGGGAACTTACCTAAAAGCAAGATGTATTTATGGAGATGTAAGTTCGAATACAGGGCCAAATGGATTACAGGCTGCCAATCATCTCACGGATAGCTTAAAGTCTCTTGGGATTAAAATGTATCGTTTTAAAACAGGAACACCAGCTAGAATTGACAAGTGTAGTATTGATTTCGATAAGATGGAAGAGCAAAAAGGAGATGAAGTTGTCGTACCATTTTCCTTTACAACAAATCCGGAAGATGTTCAAATTGATCAGGTTTCCTGTTGGCTTACGTATACCAATCCTACGACACATGAAATTATAAAAAATAACCTGGATCGTTCTCCGTTGTATTCTGGAAAAATTGAGGGAACAGGACCACGTTATTGTCCATCCATTGAGGATAAAGTAGTAAAATTTTCGGATAAAGATCGTCATCAGGTTTTTATTGAACCAGAAGGACTTGATACAAATGAAATGTATGTAGGAGGAATGTCAAGTTCGCTTCCAGAAGATGTACAATATGCTATGTATCGTTCCGTCCCTGGACTTGAGCATGCAAAGATTGTAAGAAATGCTTACGCAATTGAATATGACTGTATTGATGCAAGACAACTGAAAAGTACGCTAGAATTTAAAAATATAGAAGGACTATTTAGTGGTGGGCAGTTTAATGGAAGTTCTGGATATGAAGAAGCAGCAGCTCAAGGTCTCATAGCCGGAATTAATGCGGCTCGAAAGTTACAGGGAAAAGAGGGAATTATTATTGATCGTTCCCAGGGATATATTGGAGTTCTTATCGATGATCTTGTAACAAAAGAAAGTCATGAGCCATATAGAATGATGACATCCAGAGCGGAATATAGACTTTTATTAAGACAGGATAATGCGGATTTACGCTTAACAAAGCTAGGCCATGAAATTGGATTAATTGACGATGTACGGTATGAAAGATTACTTGAAAAAGAAGCGGCAATCGCAGCAGAGATTGAAAGAGAAGAGCATACAAATGTGGGAACTTCGAAAGAAGTACAAGAACTTTTGGAATCCTATAATAGTACACCACTGACTTCAGGTATATCACTTGGAGATTTGATTCGTCGTCCAGAATTATCTTATGAGGCACTGGCTCCAATTGATAAAGGAAGAAAAGAGCTTCCAGCAGATGTAGCGGAACAAGTAAATATTAATATTAAATACGAAGGTTACATTAAGAGGCAGGAAAGACAAGTAGAACAGTTTAAGAAACTGGAAAAGAAAATGATTCCAGAATCTATTGATTACAATGAAATTCAAAGTTTGCGAATTGAAGCAAAACAAAAACTTTCTGAAATTCGACCAGCATCCATAGGTCAGGCATCAAGAATTTCTGGGGTGTCACCAGCAGATATTTCTGTTCTTTTGGTTTATTTGGAGAGTAAAAGATAGTGAGAAAGGTGTATATTTATGCAAAATACATGCATAAATATACACATAAAATGAATAAAAATACAATGCAACAGGAGAAAAACATATGTCTGTAAAATTTGATTCTCAGTTACAAAATTTAAAAATTGAACTCACAGAGACACAAAAACAACAGTTTGATAAATATTATGAATTGCTTGTTGAGTGGAACAAAGTAATGAATCTTACAGGAATTACGGAATATGAAGAGGTGAATGAAAAGCATTTTACAGATAGTCTTGCACTCGTAAAAGCAATAGATGTTCACAATGTGCATTCTGTAATTGATATAGGAACAGGTGCAGGGTTTCCAGGGATTCCATTGAAGATTGCATTTCCACATTTAAAAGTTGTTTTATTGGATTCACTAAATAAAAGAATTAAGTTTTTGAATGCAGTAATAGAGGAATTAGGCCTTGAAAATGTGGTGACATTGCATGGAAGAGCAGAAGATTATGCGAGAAAAGAGGAGTACAGAGAACAGTTTGATCTTTGTGTTTCGAGAGCGGTAGCAAATCTTTCTACATTAAGTGAATATTGTCTTCCGTATGTAAAAAAAGGTGGAATGTTTGTACCATATAAATCTGGAAATATCGATGAAGAATTGAAACAGTCTGAAAAAGCAATTTCAATTCTTGGAGGCAAGCTTGTTGATACGGTGAAGTTCGAACTTCCTGGAACAGAGATTGGTCGTTCATTTGTTAAAATTAGTAAAATAAAAAACACTGGGAAAAAATTTCCAAGAAAAGCCGGGCTTCCAACAAAAGAACCGATAAGTTAATATAGAAAAGTATATTATACAGATTAAAAAAGGATGTAACGTAAATTTTTCTCGTTGCATCCTTTTAATGTTTCACGTGAAACATTCTTACGATTAAGTAGAACAAAAACCAAAATGTTTCACGTGAAACATTTTTTGAATTATATACGTGAAACATACATAAAAGAATAGATATAAATAAAGAAAAGTGATATAATAGGAAAGTATTCAACGAAAGGAGTATAAAAATGGGAAGAATTATAGCAATCGCCAACCAAAAAGGCGGTGTGGGAAAAACAACAACGGCAATTAATTTATCTGCATCACTTGCCAGTTTAGGAAAAAAAGTTCTCGCATTGGACATGGATCCACAGGGAAACATGACAAGTGGATTAAGTGTAGATAAAAATGAAGTTGAATACAGCGTATATGATCTTATTATTGGGAATATCGGTATTGAAGAATGCATCTGCAAAGGAGTATATGAAAATTTAGATGTTCTTCCATCTAATATAGATTTATCAGCTGCGGAGATAGAATTAATTGGTGTTGAAAATAAAGAGTATATTATAAAAAAAGAAGTTGGGAAAATAGAAAAAAATTATGACTATATTATCATAGATTGTCCACCAGCTTTAAGTATGCTTACAATTAATGCAATGACAACTGCAGATTCTGTACTTGTTCCAATCCAATGTGAGTATTATGCCTTGGAAGGATTAAGCCAGTTAATACATACGATAGATTTGGTGAAAGAAAGATTGAACCCAAACTTAGTTATGGAAGGTGTGGTTTTCACAATGTATGATGCAAGAACAAATCTATCTCTTCAAGTTGTAGAAAATGTAAAAGAAAATTTGGATCAGACAATATACAAAACAATTATACCGAGAAACATTCGTTTGGCAGAGGCGCCAAGTTATGGTATGCCAATTAATTTATATGATCCAAAATCAACTGGTGCAGAAAGCTATCTTCTGTTAGCAGAAGAAGTGATTAATAAAGGAGAAGAGTAAAAATGGCTGTGAAAAGAAATGGGTTAGGAAAAGGCCTTGATAGTTTGATCCCAGATAAGAGTGATAAGACAGCAAAGACAACACAAAAGTCAAACAAAAACTCTCTGGGTGAAATTAGAAAAGAAAAAACCGAAAAGTCGGGAGAAGTACTAATTAAAATCAATAAAGTAGAACCAAATAGAGAACAGCCGAGAAAAGATTTTGATGAAGATGCCTTACTTGAATTATCAGATTCAATTAAGCAATTTGGAATATTACAACCTCTTCTTGTACAAAAGAAAAACGATTACTATGAAATAATCGCAGGAGAAAGAAGATGGAGAGCAGCTAAAATTGCTGGAATAAAAGAAGTGCCAGTAATTATAAAAAATTTTACAGACCAGGAAGTTCTTGAAATATCTCTGATTGAAAATATTCAGAGAGAAAATTTAAACCCGATTGAAGAAGCAATGGCATACAAGAAGCTATTAGATGAATTTCATTTAAAACAAGATGAAGTGGCGGAAAAAGTTTCAAAAAGTAGAACGGCTGTCACAAACTCTATGCGTCTATTAAAGTTGGGAGAACGTGTTCAGCAAATGATTATTGATGATATGATTACAACTGGACATGCAAGAGCATTATTGGCAATTGAAGATGAAGAACAACAATATATGTTGGCAAATAAAATCTTTGATGAAAAATTGAGCGTAAGAGAAACGGAAAAGTTAGTAAAACTTCTAAAAGAACCAAAAAAAGAAGCAAAACAAGAAAAAGTTGTTCCTACTTTTATTTATGAAGATTTAGCTGAAAAAATGAAAAGTATTATTGGAACAAAAGTAAATGTAAATCCAAAATCAAATGGAAAAGGAAAAATTGAAATCGAGTATTATTCAGATGAAGACCTCGAACGTATATTCGAGATGATTATGTCTATACATAATGGCTAAAGGAGAATAAATGGAAAATAGTTTATTAAGTAAACTCGGATTTGATCCGGCATATTTGCTGATAGCGCTATTTTTGATACAGATTGTTCTTGTCGTATGTCTTGTAAAAGTAAATTTAAAGTATGAACGATTAAAAATTAGCTATAATTCGTTTATGAGAGGAAAAGATGGAAAGAATTTAGAAGAACGCTTTATTGAAAGATTTTCTGAACTCGATAAAATTTTGGAACTCGTAGAAAAAAACAAAAAAGATATGTTTGAAATCAATCGAAAGGCTTCAAAAACATATCAGAAAATGGGCATTGTAAAGTATGATGCATTTGATGAAATGGGTGGAAATTTAAGCTTTGCCCTTACAATGTTAGATGATAATAACAATGGCTGGATCTTAAATGTATTGCACAGCACGGATGGAAGCTATAGTTATTTAAAAGAAATTGTTAATGGACAAAGTTATGTTGAACTTGGAGAAGAAGAAAGAGAATCACTAGACAGAGCAATCTATCAAGAAGTATATGATTTGAAAGGTGAAACTGCTTTTCAAACAAAATCAGATCACACAAATGATGAAATAGAGCATATATCGATAGATGATGTAGAGGATATAGAGGATCATGAATCGGAGGATACACACGAGAGTGTGGATAAATCAGAAGAAATAGAAGAAAAAGAGAATAGCATTGAGGAGGAAGAGACATGTTAGATATTAAATTTTTAAGAAGTAATCCGGAGATTGTAAAACAAAATATACGTAATAAATTTCAAGATAGAAAACTTCCATTAGTTGACGAAGTTATTGAACTTGACCAAAAAAATAGAGAGATTAAACAAGAAGTAGAAGCACTTCGTGCAGATAAAAACAAAATTTCAAAACAAATTGGTGCGCTTATGGCACAAGGAAAAAAAGAAGAAGCTGAGGAAGTAAAGAAACAAGTTTCAGCGAATGCAGCACGCATCGAAGAATTATCACAGTTAGAAAAAGAAGTAGAAGAAAAACTGAAAAAAGATATGATGCTTATTCCAAATATCATTGACCCATCTGTTCCAATCGGAAAAGACGATAGTGAAAATGTAGAGTTGGAGAAATTTGGAGAACCATTTGTTCCAGATTTTGAAGTTCCATATCATACAGAAATCATGGAAAGATTTAATGGAATTGATCTTGATAGTGCAAGAAAAGTTGCAGGAAATGGCTTCTATTATCTAATGGGTGATATTGCAAGACTGCATTCTGCTGTAATTTCTTACGCCAGAGATTTCATGATCAACAGAGGATTTACTTATTGTGTGCCACCATTTATGATTCGAAGCAATGTAGTTACAGGTGTTATGAGTTTTGAGGAAATGGATGCAATGATGTATAAGATTGAAGGAGAAGATCTTTACTTAATCGGTACAAGTGAGCATTCAATGATCGGTAAATTCATTGACACACAACTTACAGAGGATCAACTTCCACAGACACTTACAAGTTATTCTCCATGTTTCCGTAAAGAAAAAGGTGCACATGGTATAGAAGAAAGAGGAGTATACCGTATTCATCAGTTTGAAAAACAAGAAATGATTGTTGTTTGTAAACCAGAAGAAAGTATGCAATGGTATGATAAGTTGTGGAAAAATACAGTAGATTTATTCCGTTCTATGGATATCCCTGTTCGTACATTGGAATGTTGCTCAGGAGATCTTGCAGATCTTAAAGTAAAATCTGTGGATGTAGAGGCATGGTCTCCAAGACAGAAGAAATATTTTGAGGTAGGTAGTTGCTCTAATTTAGGAGATGCACAGGCAAGACGACTTGGAATTCGTGTAAAAGGGGAAGATGGTAAGTACTTCGCTCATACTTTAAATAACACAGTTGTTGCACCACCACGTATGCTTATTGCATTCTTAGAAAATAATCTTGAGGCAGACGGATCTGTTCGAATTCCAGAGGCGCTTCGTCCATACATGGGTGGATGTGACAAGATTGTTCCAAAAAATTAGTCTAGATATAGTTGGAGAAGATAATGCACCAATATTTAAAAGCAATTGGTTTTAGCAATCTAAACACAAAAAAAGAATTAAAAGAATTGTTGTTACAGGTACAAGAACAGTTTACACATCAAATTACAGTGTCTTATAAGAATTGTACGGATTATTGTGAATATCAGAAAGAATATGGGCAGGATATGGGAATAACTTTGCTTGGAGAACTTGATGAAGAGGAAAACTTTGAAGCAGATTATTATTTCCCTTATTTTGAAGGAAGTGGGATTACCACATATGCAGATGTTGCAATTGACCGTAAAATAGATAAAGAGGATTACATTGGAATTTGTGAAGATCCAAGGGTCGGAATCAGTCTTATTTTTCATTTGCAAAATGGGATTGAATATATGAGAGAAAAACAGATAGGGCTTTCCAGTGGAGTGTCTACCTCTGTTACCTTCTCTGGGTTAGCCTTATCAGGAAAAATATTATTTCCAGTAAGTAGAAATGAATCTCAAGTAAAAAAAGAAAAGAAAGCCTCAGAAAATAGAAAAATGCTACTAAGTGCAGCAAGAGGTGGAGACCAGTCAGCAATTGAATCTTTGACTTTGGATGATATTGATACGTATTCAAAAGTTTCAAGAAGACTTGCAAGTGAAGATATTTTTACAATTGTGGATACATATATGATGCCATATGGTATTGAATGTGATCTCTATTCGATCATGGGAAAAATCATTGCGATACGAAAAAGAGAAAATGCTTTAACAAAGGAAGAAGTGTATCAATTGAAATTAGATGTAAATGAGTTACAATTTGATGTATGTGTACCGGTTAAAAAAGTGCTTGGAGAACCACAGATTGGAAGAAGATTTAAAGGAACAATCTGGCTTCAGGGAACTCTAAATTTTTAGGGGGATAAGCACTTTGATAAATCATTAAAAATGTGAATAACTTCTGGCAAGTGGAGCGATGGTGTGAATAACACCGCGCTACAAATGCCAGAAGAAATTGACAAAAATTAAGATATGGTATAGAATTGTTAATGTTGAAAATATAAGTCTCCTTAGTTAAATGGATATAATAAATCCCTCCTAAGGATTAGTTACAGGTTCGATTCCTGTAGGGGACGTTTTCTGAAGCAGACAATTGATTAGAATGATCGTTGTCTGCTTTTTTGTTTATAACGGTGATTTGGTAATGATTTATTATAAACAAAAACGAGTTTTTTGATTAAAAAAAATCATTAGAAATTGTATTATTTTGAGAAGCTGATTTTTTATGCTACAATGCAATCATAGAAAGAAAGGAGGACTATTCTATGTCAAAAATTACAGATGTACATGCAAGGGAAGTGTTAGATTCTAGAGGTAATCCAACTGTTGAAGTTGAAGTATTAACTCTAAGTGGTGCATTTGGGCGTTCAATTGTTCCAAGTGGAGCCAGCACTGGAGAAAGAGAAGCTCTAGAATTACGTGATGGTGATAAAAGTAGATTTTTGGGAAAAGGCGTATTAACTGCTGTTGAAAATGTAAATACTATCTTATCAGATATTGTAAAAGGAATGGATGCTACGGATCAAGCAGCGATTGATAAAGCAATGATTGAAGCAGATGGCACAAAAGATAAATCAAAATATGGTGCGAATGCAATTTTAGGAATCTCCTTGGCAGTAGCACATGCAGCTGCTAATTTCTATGGATTACCATTGTATCGTTATTTAGGTGGAATGAATGCGAAAACATTACCAGTTCCAATGATGAACGTATTAAATGGTGGTAGTCATGCTGATTCCAGTGTAGATTTTCAAGAATATATGATTATGCCAATTGGAGCGACGAGTATCCGACAAGCAATTCAAATGGGATCAGAAACATTCCATGCACTAAAGACAGTATTGAAGAACAAAGGGCAAGTAACTGCAGTTGGTGATGAAGGTGGATTTGCTCCAAATTTAGAAGATAATGAAGCTCCTTTAAAAGCAATCATGGAAGCCATAGAACTGGCAGGCTATAAGGCTGGAGAAGATATTTGTATTGCAATGGATGTTGCTGCAAGTGAATTCTATGATACGCAGACAAAAATGTACGATTTGAAGAAATCGGGACAAGGAACAAAGACAACAGATGAAATGATTGCATGGTATGATGAACTTGTAGAAAAATATCCAATCATTTCAATTGAAGACGGATTAGGCGAACGTGATTGGGATGGATGGAAAAAATTAACGGAACATTTAGGAAAAAAAGTTCAATTAGTTGGTGATGATTTATATGTTACGAATCCATCTATTTTACAAGAAGGTATCGAAAAAGGAATTGCAAATTCTATCTTGATTAAAGTAAATCAAATTGGTACATTAACAGAAACATTCGATGCAATGGAATTGGCAAAAAAACATGGATATACAGCTGTTGTTTCCCATCGTAGTGGAGAAACGGAAGACACAACCATTGCTGATATTGCAGTAGCATTTAATGCAGGGCAAATTAAAACGGGTTCGATGTCAAGAACAGATCGTATTGCGAAATATAATCAATTACTTCGTATTGAAGAAGAATTAGGAGATGTGGCATTATTTCCAGGAAAATCAGCATTCTATAATATTTACAAACACTAATAGTTAAATAAATGATACTTACTGAAAATAGGTGGCTTTATATTTAAGTCACCTATTTTCTTTATACATAAGAAAAGAAGGAACATTATGGAAAGAATGGAAAAATAACATAGACATCTTATTTATTATACGCTATTATATAAACGGAAATTGTGCCATATAGGCCAAAAGAATACATTATTAAAAAGGTAGGTAAAAGTTTGCAATTAAATGTTACAACAGATTACGGGATGCGTGTGCTTTTAGCATTACATCAAAAAAATGGGATGGCAACAGCCGATGAGATTTCAGAAACGATGGGAATTTCTCGACGCTATCTTACGAAGGTGACTCAGAGATTGAAAGAGTCTGGAATGATTGATTCAATCTCAGGTCCAACAGGGGGATATAGGCTTTTGGTTCCAATTTCTGAAATTACAGTGGGACAAGTTTGTTACAGTATGGAACAAACAATGAAAATCAATCGATGCATGGATCAAGATGGAGAATGTAGTAGACATGCAAAAGTGAGTTGTCCTGTAAGAAAATTTTATTTTGCTATGCAAAAACATTTAGAACAACAGTGGTTCAGTGTGAGTTTGCAAGAGATTCTTGAAAAGTACTAAAAAATGATTTGATTAGCGAAGTGAGGGAAAAAAAGGTGTATTATAGTGGAAAAATTTTGATTGTGGATGATGATCCGGAAATACGATCAGTTGTTCGAATTTTATTGACGAGTGAAGGATTTGATGTTGTAGAAGCAGGTTCTGGAAATGAGGCACTGATAACATTGACGCCAGAGTTTTGCCTTGTAATATTAGATGTAATGTTACCAGGTCTTTCGGGTTATGAAACATGTCAAAAAATTCGTGAAACTTATAATGTACCTATATTATTTTTAACGGCAAAGGGGCAAAGTTCTGATTTGGTTATGGGATATTCGTCAGGTGGGGATGATTATTTGTGCAAGCCATTTTCATATCCAGAATTAATTGCAAGAGTAAAGGGACTCATTAGACGATATGCTGTATATCAGGGAAAAAATATACCTATTGAAAAAACAGAGTATTTGGAGTGCAAGGGAATAAAGTTGGATAAGCGTCAAAATAGTGTGTATAAATATGATGAAAAATTAAATTTGACGGATACAGAATATCGAATTTTAAAATTGATGATGGCTTACCCAGGAAGACTGTTCTCAATTGAAATGATTTATGAACAAATTTGGAATGAGCCATATATGGCTGATGCAAGAAATACAGTTATGGTTTTTATACGAAAAATTCGTGAAAAGATCGAAGATGATCCACGACATCCAGAGATTCTTTTGACAGAGTGGGGAAAGGGGTATCGAATTGTTTAAAGCTATAAAAAAGAGAATATCAACCCATCTTTTAGCACAATATATAACAATTTCTATACTCTCTTGGATCGTGTTTTTTATATTGCAATTTTTTATTGCGGATGTGATCCCTAGATGGAGTTTTCAAAGCACTCTATTTAATGACTTTTGGGAAAAGGAATGTCAAACAATAGTTGGTGAACTTCAGAAATTGGTAGAAGACCAAAATATGACGGTCGCGGAAGTGCGTGAATACAATTTAAATGAATTTAAAAAATCGAACATAACATTTGATTTTTGCGCAAAGTATGCGTTAAATGGGCATGGAAGACACACGGATGCAAAGATTATTTGCACAGACGGTGTTTTTTATCCAAACCAATATGGAATATCTAATAATTATTGGGATTTTTGGAATTATGTTGGAACATTTGTTGCTTTTGTATGTTCAGAATTTGTGATTTTAATCTATGTATATAGATTGCTACGTCGAATGAAAAAGTTATATAGACAGATTATTAATCCAGACTTGAAGAAAATAGATTCGGTTATTAGTGTGGAAGGAACCGATGAAATTGCGGTGTTAGGAAATAAGATAGAAGAAATGCGTATCTTGTTGATTAAATTGTTTGAGGAAGAGAAAAAGCAAAGAGAGGAACAAACCAAACTAATTGCTTCCTTATCTCATGATATTAGAACTCCTTTGACAAAAATAATCGGATGCTTAGATATTTTAAATTATGGATTAGCAAAATCGGAAGAAGAAAAAACAAAGTGTATTGCAATGATTACAAGTAAAGCAGGACAGTTGAAATGCCTCACAGATCGACTTTTAAATTCTGTTACGAAAGGAAACAATGCAATTGTTTATCAAAAAGAAATTTGTGATGGTCCATCTATGTTTGATCAGCTTTTATTTGAGGGAAGCTATTCTTTAGAAAAAGAAGGATTTCAAGTTCACATTCCTGAAACAATTTCTGGAGTGTATCAATTAAATGTTGATATTGTTGCAATAAGAAGGGTAGCCGATAATGTATACTCGAATCTTCACAAATATGCAGATAAGAAAAAACCTATTGAGATTTGGATAGAAGAAAAGAAAGAAGAAGTAACCATATATATTAAAAATTATAAAACAATAGAATCAAGTATAAGTAAACAAGAAAGTTATGGAATTGGGTTAAGGGTCATTGCAAAGATTATGGAAGCAATGGAAGGAAAATGCGAAATAGAGAATCAAGAAGATACTTTTTTGATAAAACTTACCTTGCCATTCTATATGTAAAATAAGAGTTAAGAGATAGATACTATCGAACGAAAAACTGCCGTTAAAAAATGGCAGTTTTTTTGTTTACAATTAATATGAATAAATATTCATATTAAGAATTGTTAAGATATTAAATAGATGTTTGTTAAGAAATTTCATATATTATTTCATAATGTTGAGTTTTGAACTTTAACATAATGTTTACCGCGCAGGTGAACAATTATGTAATAAAAATTAGAAGAGTATTGGCATTTAAGAGAGGAATTGTAAGGGAATAAGTATGAATATAAAAAAGACTTTAAAAAAAATGTCTAAGCTTGAATTGATTGAACTATTAGCGGAACAAGAAGAAGAAATTCAAACGTTGAAGCTGAAGTTGGAGGAACAAGAAAAACGGATTGAACAACGAACAATTCAATTAGAAGAATTTGGAAATATAGCGCAAGCTGCATTGGCTTTAAATGGTGTATTTGAAGCAGCACAAAAAGCAGCAGATCAGTATGTTGATAGTATAAAAGTAATGACAGAAGAAAAAATGGAAGGTGAGTAAATGAATAAAGAGATGGTTCGTCCAACGATGGAGGAAATGAATCAGGAAATTGAACGGTTAAAGCGTCAAAAAAAGACCCGTCGTGCGTGGAGATGGACATTATATTCACTGGCTGTAGTAGCGGCAATCGCCGTTCTGATTGCAACACTTTGGATGCCAGTACTTAAGATTACGGGATCAAGTATGAGTCCCACTTTAAATAATGGGGAGATGGTAGTAGCCTTACGTACCAAACAGTTTGATTCCGGAGACGTAATCGCATTTTACTACGATAATAAGATTTTAATCAAACGAGTGATTGCTACTGCAGGACAGTATGTTGATATAAAGGAAGATGGTACCGTTCTTGTTGACGGAAAAGTATTAGAAGAGCCATACATTTCAGAAAAGAGTAAAGGGGAATGTAATATCAAACTTCCCTATCAAGTTGGAGATGGACAGATTTTTGTAATGGGAGATGACAGGGAAATTTCGTTGGATAGTAGAACAACTGCAGTAGGAACAATTGAAAATGGGAAAATTTTAGGACGCGTTTTTTTCAGAGTTTGGCCATTGGCTAGCTTTGGACGAGTTCAGTAATACGCAATATGCATAGTAAAGGAGAAGCAGAGCGTATGGAAAATACGATAAAAAGCAAGATTGCAAAGTTTAAAGAACAGCGCAATTATAAGAAAAAACTTTATGCTTGGTTCACTTTATTTGCTTTGATCATTGGCGCTGGAACAATATGGATTCTTGTACAACCAGCGAATACAATGAGCGGGGAAATAATTTGTGGAATCAAAGAGCATACACATACGGATGAATGTTATAAACGACAGTTAGTTTGTGAGAAAGAGGAAGATGAAAATCATACACATGATGAAACGTGTTGGAACACCGAGTTGGCATGTATGCAAATGGAGCATATCCATAATGAAACATGCTATGACGTGCAAACACCAGAAAATATTGCTCCAGATCCTGTAGAACAGGAGCAGTCACAACCAAATTCAAAACCAGTAGAAGAAAATGAGCAAATGAAAATTTCTGCAACGCAGGAACAAGTGTTGCAACAGTTAAGAAAAGAAATTCCAGCAGACTATACAGAAATTCGAACAGCTACATTTTCGGAAGAAGGTATTGTGTACCTTTTTTCACAACCAAATGTGCTTTCCAAAGAAATTAAATTGAAAGTAAAATTGTTGGAGAATACAAGTGAAATCTTTGCTAAGGCAGAGCAGAGAGTAAAAGCAGAAGGAATTGAATATGACAATATAGGGGCCTTAGACATTTCTCTAATTAATGAAAAAGGAGAAGAAGTGGAACCAACGTCTCCAGTATATGTTTCGATTGATTTTGGAAAACTATTAACAGATGAGGTAGACCCAGAGACAATTCAAGTTCAACATCATAAAGAGATTCTGCCAATCAAGGAAGAATTTCTAGAAAATGGAATGGAGGATTCATCCAAAGAAGCAAAAGTTGTGTTGGAATCTGTGTTGGAAGATGAAAATAGTATATTGCTACAAAATGCAAACACACAATCTTATATTGCAACCTTTCCAACAGATAGTTTTTCTATTTATACGATTACATCATCTGGATGGCCAAATTTGAAAATTAAAATTCAGTGTGTGGATGAATTTGGTCATGAGTTATATGGAGATGACAAACCAAAGGATATTGTGTTTGATGGGAAATATACGCCAGGGGCAAGTTTTAACAAGCTGTTCATGAGCAATGACCATGATAAGATTTCTGGTTATAAGTATGATGGAAAAGCCTATCTTATGAGAAATGGAGAATATGATCGACAGATTTATGGTATACGGCGAGAAGGAAATCAATGGTATTATCATACACAGGATAACAACGTAAATTCAAAAGCTTTATTCTCACCTCAACCCAATTTTGAGAAAAAGGGAGAGCAAGATCCACCGGATTTTATTCGAGTGGTTTATCGGAAAGTAACAGATATTCATGTAAAATACATGGATGAAGCTGGAGTTTTCGGTGAAAATGAAATTCCACTAACCAAGGAAGACTCGCCAAATGGAAAAAATCCAGATGTGATCGAATATGTTGGTACAGAGTTAGAGCTTGGAAATACAGATGTAATGCCAAAGAGTAGCACGTATTTTTATCGTGGAAAAGCGTATGTTGGGGATCCGGAATATGAAAATCAGGTCGTAAAAGTTATTCGAAAAGATAGAAAACCATATGGGGTGTCTTTAGAAGGGAAAGAAATGCTAATATCGGAACAAAGTCCCCTGAAATTGATCTATCGAAAGATTAACACGACAGCACCAGAGCAAGTAACAATGGTGCCTTTAAGAGAAAAAGGACTAAAAATTAATTTATTTAATTACAATACGAGAAAGGCCGATACAAGTATTAATAACGGACATAGGTTGCAGTTTAAACCACAGGGAAATTCTAATGAGCCGTATAATGACTGGACGGGAAAAGATGGGGGCGTTTATCAAGGAATTGTAGGAAATACACTGGTGAATGGATATCCAACTATACAGGGAGAGTCGCTGGATTATCTTTTTGATCCCGACCGATGTAGGCAACAGTTGGAAACGGGAGAAGTAAAAAATGTATATACAAATTTGGATCGCCTCTTTTGGCAAGATAAGGATGGATATTATCACTACAATGCTATGACTAATTTTGCAACGGTCGTTCCTGAAAATGCCACTGCAGCAGAGAGGGATTCGGATGGTAAAGATTTTATTGTTTACAAACAGCCAGTTTTACCAACTGTAAATGGAACCGGAGATAATGCGAAGTTCTTACCATTTGATACTTACACAAATGCAAACAAGCCAAAACCAGAGCATGTACAAGCCGACAAAGAATATCATTTTGGTATGACCATGGAAGCAGAATTTACTATGCCACCAGGAGGACAAGTTCCCGATGCAGATGGTGGACATACAGGTTTTCGTGATATGATTTTTGAATTTAACGGGGATGATGATGTATGGGTTTTTATTGACAATCAGTTGGTTCTAGATCTAGGAGGAATTCACGATCGTTATGGTGGAAAAATCAATTTTCGAACAGGAGAAGTCATTACAAATGCCCCTCCAACACCACATAGTGGCCGCTATCAGAAGAATTTATACAACATTGACCCAACAGGTATGTCGGACGATGAGCTAAAGACAGCCCGTGAAAAAGCAGGTTTCGGTAAATTTTCACATCATATGTTCAAGTTCTTTTATCTAGAGCGTGGAGAAGGAGCTTCAAACTGTGAGATTCGATTTAACTTAGTACCGGTACAGCATGGTTTAATTGTTGGAAAGAGACTTCCAGAAGAAACCATGAAGGATGTTGCAACCGATCATATGTGGTATCAATTCCAAGCAGGAACGGAATTCAAGGGAGAGAGAAAACCATTGGCAAATGCCACCTTCCGAAGAATTAAATGGAAACCGGGAGTGCATCCAATTACGGGAGGACAAGACGTAGGAATCGGTCAGTCGGATGAGCAAGGTAGATTTTGGCTGCGTGCTGGAGAACGTGCCGATTTCGCGGGGGCGATTGATTTAAAGAAAACAGGAATAACCGATAAAGAAAAAATCAAAATTTATGTGCGTGAAATTTTACCAGATGGATCTCCGGCGCCAATCGCATGGAGTGGAAAAGAGGAAACACCAGGAACATACATAGAAGTAAGAGATGAAGATGGAAAAGTTATAAATAAAGTGGTTCCCTCACTGTACGATTATAATGGTGCTGAAATGAAAGTTAACCTGCATACAGATAGTACAAAAGAAATAGTTACGGAAAGACAAATACCAGATACGGGTGAGAAGGCTTATGAGGTTTCTGTGGATACAGGAATGAAGAACGAGTTTAACTGGATAGACTTTGAAAATAATATTGGTTCGTTGGCTGGATTAAATATCAAAAAAATTGCAAAAAAAAGTGACAAAACACCAATTAAAGGAGTGCCGTTTGCAATCAAAGTTGAACTTTGGGATACCAAAGACAAAATATGGACACCACTTCCAGAAGGAACCGACTATTGGATTTTAACAGAAAAAGAGTTTAATCTAGGAGATAAACTACCTGAAAAAGATAAGCTTCAAATAAAGAAAACGGATAATGGATTAATTTCTATTGAACATGATCAAAGCATTCATATGCATATCTTGCCAGGAACAAAATATCGTGTGTCTGAGGTACTAAATACAGAAGATAAAGTGGCATATACTACAACCTACGAAGGGCACTCTACGGTCGCTGGTGATGAGTTTATCAATACACAGAATCAGGAAATAGAAAATAAAACAGGTATACAGGCAAATAGCCAACATTATATTACCATTAATAATACAGGAGATCCGGTAATTATGCCGAAAGGTTCTTTTGTTCTTATGAAGAAGACGAATGGAATCGTTCCACCAGATACAAAGTTCCAGTTCCAAATGCAAATTCAAGGGTATAGCAATTCAGAAAATAAACTTTCTTGTACGGCAACCTATTATGGAACACCAACCGGAGCTCGTGTACAAGGTCGAGAGGAAACAATTGAATTTAAACCAGGAGCAAATGGGCAGTATGAAGGAAATCTTTCCCTATACTCTGGAGAGATTGTTGTTATTGAGAATCTACCGGAAGGAAAGCAACTGCAAGTTCAAGAAATCTTTGCAGAGACACAAAGTGGAGATTATACCGTTAGTTTCCAAGAAGATGGAAAAGATGTGGTTCAGGGAAATAAAATTGTTACCAGTGCGATTGCTTCCAATCATGTAGTGAAAGTTACTTGTTTGAATGAAAGTAATTTAAAAGAAGACAGTAATCTTTCCATTTCCAAGGAAGTGAAACGTACGGATCGACCAGATGGTAGTCCGTTACCAGAGGAGAAAGAACGATCATTCCCATTCCGAGTGACGATACAAAAGCCAGGTACCATTTCGCTGGAAGAAGTTTCGTGTAAGAAAATGTTGGCCAATGGAGAAGTAAACTACTCCAAATTAGCATTTGAGCTAAATGGGGAAGATTATGTTGCTAATGTAGAGCTTAAGCATGGAGAAAAAATCATCATTCATGAATTACCAGCAGGTGTGCAAGTGCTTGTTCAGGAAATGGAACATGATGGATATGCAGTGTCTATGAATGGCAATTCAGGAGACCAAATAACGGTAGACCTTGGTTATAATACAGGGGCACCTTATGAAGTGAAGTGTGTAAATATGACCGGTGTGAAGCTCCCAGAAACCGGTGGACATGGAGTAATTCCATATTTTGTAATTGGAGCTGTAATGATGTTAAGTGCGTTAGGATTATTCTTTTGGTCATCTCGTCGAAAAATCGGATGAGAAAAAAGAATACCTTGCAATAAATTAAAAAAATAAGAAATGAACAAAAGATGAGGAGAATAAGATGAAAAAATTCAAAAAATTAATGGGTGCAGTGGTTGCACTTATGATGACAGTTATCCTTTCTGTGCCTGTTTTGGCAGCAGAGGGAACTACAAAAACTGGAACAATTACAATTAAAAATGCAGAGCCAGAACAAACATATAAGGCTTATCGTTTGTTTGACTTAAGCTATGATGCACAAGGAAAACATTATGGTTATACTGTAAACAAAGAGTGGGAAATCTTTTTTACTGGTGAAGGAAGTAAATGGGTAACTATTGATAAAGAGAATGGAAATGTAACTTTAAAAAATAGTACAGAACCAAGTACTACAGGGCAAGGGATTACAGAGTCAGAGATGCAAGCATTAGCACAGGCAGCGCTAAAATATGCAGAAACAAATCCAGTTAACCCAGTGGAGACAAAGAATGCCATAGTTGGACAGGATGTAGTATTTAATAATTTAAAGTTAGGGTATTATTTAGTATCAAGTAGTAAAGGTGCACTATGTGCATTAGACACAACAGATACAGAGGTAGAGATGTATGAAAAGAATACAACTCCAACTATTAATAAGTCAGCGGATAAAACCAATGCAGCATATGGAACCAATGTTCATTATACAATTCCTTTCACAAGAGGTGGTTATATATGGGGAGATTATGTAATCACAGATATTATGACTGGTTTGGACATGACACAGGAGCAGCAAAATGCTATTACAATTACGACTAAGACAGGCAATGATATTAAGGCAGAATGTCAAATAGAATATCTTAAGAATACTCCAAAAGGTTCTAATACTTTAAAAGTAACAATTCCAAGAGAAGTTTTAAAGGGATATGAACCTGGAACAGAGTTTGTTTTAAAGTATGAAGCAGTTGCGAAACAGACGGTTACTATGGACAATAAGGTTTTTATGGAATATAAGAATGGACCAGATAAGCCTGATAAAACACCTGTGTATGAAGTTAAAGTTGCAAACTATGAATTTAATATTAAAAAGACAGATGAGCAGCAAAAACCATTAGAGGGGGCAACCTTTGAATTATATACAGATGAAAACTGTACACCTGACCATATTATGAAGTTTGTTAAGGATG
>JARHYE010000017.1 GCA_029258605.1 Ruminococcus sp. | reverse complement strand
GCATAAATAATGGTCCAACTTTCTACTCCTTTAATTTTTCGGATCAAAATAGGAACTACCAAGCCGATACCAGTACCTGCAACTGCAAATACAAACTGTCTCACTGCCATACTAAATTCTAATCTTGCAATCATGATCAGTCCGATGCTAAGAAGCATACACATATTATTGACGATTAAACGCGATACTTTGGGATAAAGCACACGATACAAAATAATAACCATCAAGAAAAATACAACTTGGGCAATATAAAATATCAGTATTTTTTTCTCATGAACTTTCAAATAAATCACAAAATACGCAGTGAAGTGGATAAAAAACATTAAAATGTTTTGTCGAAGTAAGATCCACTTTTTTTCCCCTTCACTTTCCTTCGCAAATACTGAAAAACATGAAAAGGTATATACCCCCATCAATATAATTATAAGATATTTCGATAATTCAACTACTATATTAACCATTTTTCACCTGCTTACTATGAAATTCCCCGATCAAAATGTCCATGATGATATTTAAATTTAGGCTTTTCATAGGTGCCATCCTCTAAAATCAAATGTTCACATGCTTCTAAAACAGTATTTACTTCAGATGCCGTTTCCGTCGTAAACTGACACCGAAAACTCATTGGAGAAATTTCTTTTAATTGTTGTTTTAAATCCCCTAACCACATGACTTCTGAATCATAAACAATATTATAACAGAAATTACATAAATTTTTAACAGGAAGTTCTTTTTTAAATCGATCTTTTAGCCATAATGTTCCTGCTTTCTTTGAACACCCTTCCGATGTTTTTTGTATACACTGTGCAGAAATCATAAGTGGGATTCTTCCATACAAAATAAGTTCCGCATCTTCTACTCCAAGTTTTTCCAATTCTCTTTTGTTTAATTCCAACGGAACTGTAAAGTTCAAAGCTTTAAGCTTCTTCCAAAATTCCTTTGCATTTTGATTGAATCTATAAAGATTATAATCTGGAAGAATTGTTTGTGTATACTTCTTTTCTGTTAGAAATTGTAAACTTTCATAATTTCGAATGAGCACACCATCAAAGTTCAGTTCCAAAAATCTTTTAAAATTCTCTTCATAATAACGCACCGCATTCTGTCTGAAAATATGCGGCATGGCTAGAAAAACTTCTTTTCCATTTTGATGACACTTTATGCAATTCATTTCTATATCCGAATCATTGAATAGGTCTTGCGAACAATTTGTATCCACGTATACACGTGAAATCATCTTGTTTTCTAATACTGCAGAAAATTGCTCTTTCGTCTCAACAAGGGCGGTCAATTGAGGCTTCTTTGATTGTCTAGACTGAAGATCGATTTGCACTTCTTCTTTACACTCCTTCTCTTCACGTCGATAGGAAACACATATTTTCTTTTCCAATTGATCCATAGCCGTTCTTCGAAGTTCATTTAATTTTTGCATTGGAAGAAAGATATTTCCTTCTACAGAAATCTCAAGTGATTCAAATTTGAATTGCGCATTTCCTGTTTTGTTTAGTTGTTTCCGTAATCGCTCCGGATCTAATGGTTGATTTTGAGCTTCTTCCACAGGATCTTGTGTACATACCGAAACAGATACCTCTTTTTGACTCAAGGTAAGCACTGCAGGTTTTCCAACCGTCGCCTGAAAAAGTCCTGTAATCGGCTCTTGAACCAAACCAGTTCCATATTGCTCTTGAATTGCTCCTAAAAGTTCTTGATTTCTGATTCTATGCAAAATCATTCCTTTTGTATACATGTATCCACGCGGTACAAGAATCGTTGCTTTCTGTCCTTTTGTGTATTCTTTTCCAAAAGTATAGTTTTCTTTTCCATCGGAGTATTCTTTTTTCTTTGCAATTTCTAAAATATCTCCTTTGTGAATATCAGTCAAAACAGAAGCTGTAACTTCTCTTCCATTTTGAGAAATCACCTTCAGCGCAGGTACGCCAGCATGATTCGGACGATTTAATGAAATCATATCTTTCCCATTTTGTTGGTGATAATATCCTTTACTAAATCCGCCTCGATTGTATACATCCATTAACTTCTCTACATCCTTGGCAGATACTTTATAATTTTCTTTTCCCTTTTCGAAGTAAAGATCTGTGTATTTTCTATATAAGGATGTAACAGCAGCCACATACTCTGGTTTTTTCATTCGTCCTTCAATTTTAAAGGATGTGATTCCCGCCTCAATCATTTCTGGAATATAATCTAGGGTACAAATATCTTTTGGGCTCATAAAATAAGCACTTTTTTTCTCTACTGTATACGGCAACCGACATGGCTGCGCACACTGTCCTCTATTTCCACTTCTTCCACCAATAAGACTGCTCAAAAGGCATTGACCAGAATAACAGTAGCAAAGCGCCCCATGCACAAAACATTCAATTTCAAGATTTGTTCCTTTTGCAATTTGTGCGATTTCTTTTAAATTAAGTTCTCGTGCTGGAACAACTCGTTCCACTCCCTGTTCTTCCAAAAACTTTGCGCCTTTTAGATTTGTAATTGTCATTTGTGTGCTGGCATGAATATCCATTTCTGGAAAATGACTTCTCACAAAATCAAGTACTCCTACATCTTGTACAATTACCGCATCCAATCCTTGCTGATACAATGGAAGAAGATACTCATACAAGCGGCTCATCTCATGATCTTTCAGAAGTGTATTCACTGTAAGGTAAAATTTTCTTCCATGAAGGTGCGCATAATCAATTGCTTCTAATAGTTTTTCTACTGTAAAATTATCTGCAAATGCACGAGCACCAAAATAAGGGCCTCCAGCATAAACTGCATCTGCACCTGCACGTATAGCCGCCATAAAACTCTCATACGAACCTGCTGGCGCCAGAATTTCTATTTTTCTATTATTTTGTTTCCTGTTTTCCAAAACACTCCTCCACTGATTCTGAAATGAAATAAGCTGTCTTCTGACAGCCTAGTTTCATTTTCTTCGATTTTTCATTTCTGTTTCTAACTTCACGATCTGCATCTGAAGATTATTGTTGTCTTCTTTCATTTTTGCAAGTTCTTTTTCTGCATTTTCAAGTTTGATCTGAACAGAAATTAACTCATGCTTCAAATCATACATTTCTTTATCTTTTAGTTCGATATCGTTCTCAAGAGAATCTCCCTGTTTTTTTGCCTTAAAGTAATCATCTGCGATATTCAAGGCAAGGAGCACATTTCGTGTATCAGCGCTTTGTTTTCTGTATCCTTCACTGTTGGTACACTCTGTGATCTTGTGATTCAAATAAGAGGATACCTTCTGAAGATACTCTTCCCCCTCAAAACCACTTAATGTATAAACTTTTCCTCCGATCAGTACTTCTGTAAAATGTTTTGCTGAACTCATGACACCCTCCTTGCGTTTCTTATGTGTTATTATAAACTAATTGGAAACAAAAACCAACTATTTTTATATTTTATTTACTCTATTTCTTCTCATCGTCTGTAATATAAGGAATTCCAAGATGAGAATAAGCCAATTCCGTCACAACTCTACCCCTTGGAGTTCTTTGAATAAAGCCAGTTTTTAGAAGGTAAGGCTCATATACGTCTTCCAATGTTCCAGAATCTTCTGCAATCGTAGCCGAAAGCGTATCAAGCCCCACAGGTCCACCATTAAATTTTTCAATCATTGTAAGTAAAATGTTTCGATCGATATGATCCAAGCCATATTTATCAACATCCAATAGATCTAACGCATACTGCGCAACTGCTTCTGTGATCACACCATCGTATTTTACTTGTGCAAAATCTCTGACACGTTTTAAAAGTCTATTGGCAAGACGCGGGGTTCCTCGTGATCGTTTTGCAAGTTCTAATGCTCCTTTTTCCTCAATCTCTACTCCAAGCATCCCTGCTGATCGTATAATGATCGTCTGAAGTTCCTTTTCTGTATAAAATTCTAGGTGATTCACCACCCCAAATCGATCGCGCAAAGGAGCTGTTAACATTCCCGCACGGGTAGTCGCACCAACCAAAGTAAATTTCGGTAAGTCCAAACGAATGGAACGTGCGGTAGCACCTTTTCCAATCATAATGTCTATGGCATAATCTTCCATGGCTGGATATAATACTTCTTCTACCTGTCTATTCAATCTATGAATTTCATCTACAAACAACACATCATTTTCCTGAAGATTATTTAAAATTGCGGCCATTTCCCCTGGCTTTTCAATAGCTGGTCCAGATGTAATCTTTAAATGAACTCCCATCTCATTCGCAATAATTCCTGCCAATGTTGTCTTTCCAAGGCCTGGCGGTCCATAAAATAACACATGATCTAGCGCTTCTTTTCGTTCCTTTGCAGCTTTAATATAGATCTTTAACGTTTCCTTTGTCTTCTCTTGTCCAATATAATCTTTTAACATCTGAGGACGCAGACTACTTTCTATTTTAACATCTTCCTCTAAATTTTCTGTTGTTATAATTCGTTTTCCCATTGACTTCCTCTCAATATCAAACTCTTATTTTTCCTACATCATTTTCTTTAATGCTTCTTTTAAAATATCTTCTGCAGTTGGATTTTCCAATGCAACTGCTTTTACCGCGCGAAGACTTTCTGCATTCCCATAACCAAGTGCGACAAGAGCCTGGATTGCCTCTGTATGCGCCTCATCTTTCACCGTAGAAACTTGCGCTGAAGCTGTTCCTTCTGCGTGGTTCAATACTTCCTCAATATCAAGTTTATCTTTTAACTCTATGATCAATTTTTCTGCCGTTTTCTTTCCAATTCCCGGTGCTTTACAGATTGCTTTCACATCACCTGATAAAACAGAGAAGCGTAGTTCATCAACGGATAATTTCGATAAAATTCCAAGACCGCCTTTTGGACCAATCCCATTTACCGTAATTAAAAGCTTGAAAAAATCGAGTTCTTCTTTTGTAAGGAAACCAAATAGTTGTACTGCATCTTCTCTTACATTCATATAAGTATGGATTTTTATTTTATTTCCAACTGGCGGGAGCAAATCAAAGGATCGACTTGACATAAAAACACCGTATCCAATCCCCGAAACTTCTACAATTACTTTCTCTTTTTCCACTGCTGCCAGTTCTCCGTTTAAATACGAAATCATTTGTCTTATTCCTTTCTTTTTTATTCTATCATCGGCATTTTTCTTACACGTTTTAAAACCTCCATAGATAATCCACCGATGAGAGCCCCAGTTAGCATCCCTGCAATCATCAATATCGGAAAATAAAATCCAACTTTATAGGATTCTACAACTAACATCGCCACAAATAATTGTCCCAAGTTATGAGCCACCCCTCCTGCTATGCTAATCCCGATGACGCTAAACCACTTTCTTTCTTTTAGAACATTCATAATCAGCAGACTCAGTAATCCGCCTGACAGACTGTAAAAAATGGCGAACATGTTTCCAAATAAAAAACCTGATAATAAAATTCTTGAAACGCAAATCAAAAGAGCGGATTTAAATCCACGCATATACAATACAATCACAATGATTAAATTTGCAAGTCCAAGCTTAATTCCAGGCACTCCAAAATGAATCGGGATCAACAGTTCTACATAGCTAAGTATAAGCGACAATGCTGTCATCATTCCAAAATAGGGTACCTTATTTCTCACTTTCTCACCTCTATATTTATCACTCTGAAACTGCATCTAGTTTTTCCGATTCTTTACTTTCAACTGTAACAATCAACTTATTGGGGAGACATATGATACTTTCTCCTGATTTTGAAATTGGTTTATGATGTACACAAATCTGATCTTTACAATCTGCATCCACCATCTGAACTCGCCCATTTTTTATATATAATGTATTTTTGCCTTTAATGTCAATCTGTGTCTCCTCTTTTAACAAATACGTTCCATAGTTTTGTCCATCGATCGTAATTATAACTTGAGCATTCTCATCTGTTTTCGCAAAAAAATAAAACAAAGAGGAGAGTCCTGCTATAAGTACCAAACATCCAATTAAAAGTAAATCATTTTTTTTCATATAATCCTCCAGCAATTATCATAGCATACCCCTATATCCTTTGCAACCATATGTTCGATTTCTCAAAAACCAACCCGATGGATGTTTTCATCCTTCGTGATAAAAATGGCCTGCATATTTTTTTGCTGCTCCACAAGTTTTTTTCCTTCCTCTAGTCCTAATGTGTAACACATTGTACTAAAAATATCTCCCTGCAAAGAAGAATCTGAAATAATGGTAACTTGAAGCAAGTCATTATCATAAGGATATCCAGTTTTCGGATTCATAATGTGATGATATATGTGATCTTTCACTTTAAAGTATCGTTCATAAGTTCCCGAAGAAACCACAGATTTATCTTGTATATTTACCGTCGTTATAATTTCTCCCCGATTTGCAAAGGGCTTTTGAATGCCAATATGAAATGGCTCACCATCTTGCTTATGGCCGATTGCCAGAACGTTTCCCCCTAGATCGATCATTGCTTGTTCCACCCCATTTTTCTCAAGCAATTCTTTTAAACGATCTGCGATATATCCTTTTGCAATTGCACCAAGATCAATTGCCATTTGTGGATCTTCCAAGGTAACTACATTGTCCTGGATCTGAATTTTTTCATATCCCACATGGGATTTGACTGCTTCAATTTTATCTTGAGCTGGAATCTTTCCTGGATTATTTTTTACGTCCCACAAATCACTAATGGGTGCCACAGAGATATCAAATGCCCCTTTCGATAATCTACTATATTCCAACGCTTCTTTTATCAAAAATGCGGTTTCTTTTGAGACTTCTACTGGGCTTCCCTTGGAATGATTTAGTTTCCAAACATCGCTGTTTTCGTTTTTCCGATCAAAAAGCAGCTCATATTTTCTACACAGCTCTTCGCATTTTGACATGAGTTTCTCATCGCTTTTTCCCCAGACTTGTATTTTTATCACTGTATCAAAGAAAAAGCCATCCATCTGCATGGGCGTCTCTCCATCTTGATATTTTGTACAGCCACCTAGAAGCAAAACAACGAATAATACCCATCCGATTGTCAATTTCCTTTTGATTGATTTACACATAAATTGCTCCTTTTTAAGAAAGCTCACCCCAGAGATTCTTATGTTTAGACCTTCTCTTTGGTGAGCTTTTCTTTTTCTATTTTATACAGGAATCTGCCGTGGAATAATAATCTTTCGTGGGCATTTTTCTGCACATACTCCGCAATTCGTACATTTGGAAGCATCAATGTGTGCAAGGAAATTCGTTACGGTAATTGCCCCTGCCTCACAATTTCGCTCGCAAAGTTTACATCCGATACATCCTACCAAACATACATCCATTAAGGCTTTTCCTTTTTCATTGGAGTTACATTGTACCATCGTTTTTTGCTCATATGGTATCAACTCGATCAAATGTTTTGGACAGACTGCAATACACTTTCCACAAGCTTTACATGCCTCTTTATCTACTACAGCCACTCCATCTACAATATGAATCGCATCAAATGGACATGCTTCTACACATGTTCCATAACCAAGACATCCGTAGGAGCATCCTTTTGGACCATTGTCTTGCATCATATTGACCATTGTACAGTCTTTAATACCTGTGTACTCATATTGTTGCTGAGCTTTCTCACAAGTGCCTGCACATTTTACAAACGCAGTCATACGCACTTGATCTTCCACTGACTGTCCCATAATCGCAGCAACTTTTTCAGCAACTGGTGTTCCACCGACTGGACACCCTGCTGCTGGTGCTTCTCCTTTTACAATTGCAGATGCAAGTCCAGAACATCCTGCATATCCACATCCTCCGCAATTGTTTCCTGGTAATGCGTTTAGAATCGCCTCTTCTCTTTCATCTACCTCTACTGCCAGCTTTTTACCGGATACTCCCAAAAAGATTCCAATAAATAGCCCTGTTCCTCCAACAATGGCAGCAGCAATTATGATTCCTGTTAACATGAATCTTCCCTCCTATATTAAACCTGAAAATCCAAAAAATGCAATTGCCATAAGGCCTGCTGTGACAAGCACAATTGGTGTTCCTTTAAATGATGGTGCGATATCGTTATATTCGATCTTTTCTCGAATTCCTGCCATCAACACAATCGATACAAGAAAACCAACGGCTGTTGCCAATCCATTTACCACACTTTCAAGAATTGAATAGGATTTTTGTACATTGGTAAGTGCAACCCCTAAAACAGCACAGTTTGTTGTAATCAATGGAAGGTAAACTCCCAGTGCATCATACAATGGTGGCATCACTTTCTTTAAAAACATTTCAACAAATTGAACAAGTGCAGCAATGACCAGAATAAATACGATAGTCTGTAAATACTCAAATCCTGTTTTTACTAATATAAATTTGTAAATAAGTCCTGTTACAAAAGAAGAGATCGTGATAACAAAAACTACAGCACCACCCATTCCTGCAGCTGTCTTTACATTCTTAGAAACACCTAGGAACGGACAAATTCCAAGGAACTGACTAAGTACTACATTATTTACAAACGCAGAACCTACTGCGATCAACAATAACTCTTTCATTCTTTAATCCTCCTGTTCCTTACAACCTGTTTTATTTCCACAAGATGCACAATTAAAACTACATCCCTGTTCTTCTGTCTTTTGCACCTGATTTTTCTTTCCTGCTTTCACTTTGTTTTGCACTGCAGTAAGTATTGCGAGTACAAAAAAGGCTCCTGGCGCAAGTATGAAAATAGAAATTGGTTCATAAGAGGATGGAAGTACAGAAAATCCAAATATTTTTCCTGCTCCAATTAACTCTCGAACAATTCCAATTGATGTCAAACCAACTGTAAACCCAAGTCCCATTCCGATCCCATCAAAAACGGATAGTAGAACTGGATTTTTTGAGGCATAGCTTTCTGCTCTACCTAAAATAATACAGTTTACAACAATTAATGGAATATAAATTCCCAAAGAGTCATAGAGACTTGGTACAAATCCTTCCATTAAAAATTGAACCATCGTCACAAAAGATGCTACTACAACAATAAATGCAGGCATTCTGACAGAGTCTGGTATAATTTTTCTGAGCATAGAAATTAGCATATTCGAAAGAATGAGAACCACAGTTGTAGAAAGTCCCATTCCAATTCCGTTAATTGCAGATGTTGTAACAGCCAATGTAGGACACATTCCAAGCATCAATACGAAGGTTGGGTTTTCTTTAATAAGACCATTGTACAATCTTTCTGCATACTTATTCATTCACTGCACCTCCTATCATGTTTTGAAAATACACTAAAGATGCATTCACTGCATTTGTAACGGCATTTGTAGTAATCGTTGCCCCACTTAATGCATCAATCATTTC
>JARHYE010000105.1 GCA_029258605.1 Ruminococcus sp. | reverse complement strand
TACCTTAAAATGAATGAGTATGTTCCGTTGAAACGTCCGTGTCCGTGTCCGCATCAACGGAAGCACAATAACAATTTGAATTTAACATATATTTGGAGGTGTACAGATTGGCTAACATTAAATCTGCTAAGAAAAGAATTTTAGTAAGCGAAACAAAGACTGCTAGAAACAAAGCAATCAGATCAAAAGTTAAGACTGCTGTAAAGAAGGTTGACGCAGCTGTTCTTGCAAAAGACGTAGAGGCAGCAAAAGTTGCATTAAAAGCTGCTATCGTTGAAATCACAAAAGCTGGTTCTAAAGGAGTTTACCACAAGAACACAGTTGCTAGAAAGATTTCCCGTTTATCAAAAGCTGTAAACGAGATTGCTTAATTTTTTATTATAGAATTTTCAAAAGCATCCATTCCCGTCAGGTGGATGCTTTTTTTATGTTTACATCTTTATATAAATGCTACCAACAAAAGAAGCAGCCGATCTTATGATCAACTGCTTCTTTTTTTCTACAATTTTGCATATCCAAACCCATTAATGAGTCCATCAATTTTCATATTGTCTTTACACATATTACAACTTTGCGGAGCATATACTTTATAATTTGGAAGATCGGATGCTGTAAATACTGTTTTTACTTCCATTCCTGCTACTTTTGAAATGGCACTAAAAACAGAAGCGATTCCGCAAACTCTTCCACCATAATACAAGATGGAATCAATTGCCTGTACAGCCATTAACCCTGTTGACATGGAATCCGTTAAAATAAGCACTTGTTTTCCTTCAATCATCCTTTGATTGTTATCTCGAAAGAAAATCTGCCCCGTAGAATCAAATTCGGGAGTAACAACAGAGATATTATTCCCTCCACTTAGTGAAGCTGTACTTTCTGAAAGCATCTCTGCCATAAATGTACCAATCACCTGCGTATTTTTCAAACATACTATGGTGTCTACCATCGTGTTTGTGAGGTATTCTGCTACCAATGTTCTTGCTGTTTCTCTCGCATTGTTATGTCTTGTTTTTACTGTAGACATATCAATATACGTATTCACATGAGAGTGCTTTGTCGCAAAATGACCACTCATAATTTTAATTCGTACTTTGGGATTTTTTTTGGAACAAAGATCAATCAACCGTTCATCCATAACCTACTCCTCCTTTCGGCTATTGTGCGTCTGCATACCCATCTGGATTTTGAGACTGCCATCTCCATGAGTCTGCACACATCTCATCAATACCACGCTCAGCTACCCAGCCAAGTTCTTCTTTTGCTTTCGTTGCATCACAGAAGCAAGCTGCAATATCACCTGCACGACGAGGTTTGATCTGATAAGGGATTTCTTTTCCACATGCTTTTTCATATGCTTTTACAACATCTAATACACTATATCCAGTTCCTGTACCAAGGTTGTAAATATGAACACCCTTTCCTTCCTTCGTTTCTAATTTTTCAACTGCTTTTACATGACCTACTGCAAGATCTACTACATGAATATAATCGCGAACTCCTGTACCGTCATGTGTATTATAGTCATCTCCAAATACTCCAAGGCAATCCAATTTTCCAACAGCAACCTGTGCAATATATGGAACAAGGTTGTTTGGAATACCCTTTGGATCTTCTCCAATAATTCCAGATTCATGCGCACCGATTGGATTGAAATAACGAAGAAGCATTACATTCCATTCTGGATCTCCAACATGAAGATCTGTAAGGATCTGTTCTAACATTCCTTTTGTCTGTCCGTATGGATTTGTAATTTCTCCCTTTGGACAATTTTCTGTAATTGGAATCTCTGCTGGATCTCCGTAAACGGTCGCTGAAGAACTAAAGATAATGTTCTTACATCCATGTTTTCTCATAACATCACAAAGAATCAATGTACCTGTAATATTATTATGATAATATTCCCATGGCTTTTCAACAGATTCTCCTACAGCTTTTAATCCTGCAAAATTGATTACCGTTTCAATTTTCTCATTTTCAAAAATTGGTTCCAAATCTTCTCTGTTAAGAATATCTCCTTTGTAGAACTTTAATGTTTTGCCTGTAATCTTCTGAACACGCTCCAGAGCGACTTCGCTGGAATTGTAAAGATTGTCAACTACTACTACTTCATACCCTCTGTTGAGCAGCTCCACACATGTGTGACTACCAATATAACCTGCTCCACCTGCTACTAAAATTGCCATACATTATCATCCTTTCTTTATTAGATTAATCCCACAAATTTTGTGGGTATATCCCATCATTCTTCATGCGTATAATCGCATCAACCACACTTTGCTTATCTTCTTTATATGTGATTCCGTACCATTTATCTGTAGATTCAAGCACTTTTACCGTAGCCTTTTGCTCACGAATCAAATCTCCAACAACGGATGGAAGGAAATACTCACATTTTAATGGATTTTTCTCTAAATTTTCGTCAAGAAATGTTGCAAAACGCTGATCTAATTCTTGAAGCATACTTGCTGTAAATCCAAACATGTTTAATGAACAAATACAATCCGGATCAATTTTCGTATATGTCTGTCCGTCATCTTCTGAGAATGCAGTACCATCTTCGTATTTTACGATATGTGTACGCTCTGTAATTCCTGTAAGATAATCTTCCTCATCTGTTTCACAAATTCCTCTTGATACAGATCCATTATCTGTAAGTGTATTTTTCAAATGATAACCAACCATAGCGTAACGGTACATTTGATCATCTTCATGTTCTGATAGATAGTTGTAAATCGCAGACAATGCATGAACCCCATAATAATCATCTGCATTAATCACTGCAAATGGACCATCTACAACCCCTTTGCAACTAAGAATTGCATGCCCAGTACCAAATGGTTTCACACGATTTTCCGGAACACGATATCCTTCTGGAAGATTTTCGAGTTTTTGAAATACATATTCTACTTCCATCAGTTTGCTGATTCGATCTCCGATTCTTTTTCTAAATTCTTCTTCATATTCTTCTCTGATAATGAAAACGACTTTATCAAAACCAGCTCTCTTGGCATCAAAAATGGAAAAATCCATAATAATATGCCCTTGTTCATCTACTGGATCTAATTGTTTTAATCCGCCATATCGGCTCCCCATACCGGCTGCCATAATCACAAGTACCGGTTTTTTCATAAAAATGCACCTCTTTCCTAATTCATTACATTTCTAGGTTATTATACCATAAACTGCTCTTTGTTGAAATATAAAATCTTGCTTCCTGATTTTATTATCTTGCTTCTCACTTTTGCTTTTGTGCTTCAATTTTCTCAGCAAGATCATTTAAATACACCCAGCGTTCCATTTTTGTTTCCAATTCCAGTTCGACTTTTTCTTTTTCACTCATCAGTTCTGAAAGTTTTACCGAATTTGTAGCATTTTTTAAAATCTGTTCCTCTAGTTTTTCAATTTTTTCTTCTAACTTCGCAATCTCTTCATCTATCGAATTGTATTCTCTTTGCTCGTTGTAACTAAACTTCAATTTTACTGGTGCGTTTTGTTTCCATTCTTTTTTCCCGCTCTTTTTCTGCCCAGCCGCTGCTTCATCTGTTTTCACAGCTGATGGTTGTTCTCTCTTTAGGGCCTCAAGATAATCCGTATATCCCCCTTCATATTGCTTTAAACTTCCGTCTTCCTGAAACGCAAAAATACGTTCCACTACATTATCAAGGAAGTAGCGATCATGAGATACCGTGATCACAATTCCCGGAAAACTATTTAAATAGTCTTCGAATATCGTAAGTGTTGGAATATCCAAATCGTTGCATTCGTCAATGAGAATACAATTTGGCGCTTCCTGAAGAATCCCCAAAAGATAAAGACGTTTCTTTTCACCTCCGGAAAGCTTCTCAATTGGTGAATATTGCATATCCGGTGTAAACAAGAATCTCTCCAGCATCTGGGAAGCTGTAATTCTTCCTTGTTTTGTAGGAACGTACTCCGCAATTTCTTTTACATAATCAATGACCCGCATTCCTTCATCCATTTTAGGAACTTCCTGCGCAAAATATCCAATTTTTACTGTTTCTCCGATTTCAATTTCCCCTTCATCAGGTTTCACTTCTCCGGCGATCATTTTTATAAGTGTTGATTTTCCGCAACCGTTTGGACCAACTATGCCAACTCGCTGATTTTTTAATACGATATAGTTAAAGTCTTTAATAAGCGTTCTTCCATCATATCCTTTTGAAATATGACTAAGTTCAATGGTTTTCTTTCCCATCCTCGTTTCTATGGATTCTAATTCTACATTTTGAGTTTGTACTGGTGTTTTTCCATTTTTAAGTGCTTCTAAACGCTCTAGTCTTGCCCTTTGCTTTGTACTTCTTGCTTTACAACCTCGTTTTGCCCACTCTAATTCCATTCGAAGTACACTTTTTCTTTTTCGATCACTTGCAAGAAGCATCTCTTCTCTTTGCGCTTTCATTTCAAGAAATTTAGAATAGTTCGCTTCATAAGAATAAATCTTTCCATAGCTTAACTCTAAAATCTTGTTGGTAACTTTATCTAGAAAATATCGATCATGAGTGACCATGAGCACAACCCCTTTGTAACGGTTCAAGTAATCTTCTAACCAAATCAACATTTGTTCATCAAGATGGTTTGTAGGTTCGTCTAAAATCAAAACATCTGTATCCTCCAAAAGAATCTTTGCAAGGGCAGCTCTTTTTTTCTGTCCACCTGACAAGTATTCTATGTATTGATCTTGCTGTGTTAACCCAAGTGTATTTAATATACTTTTGGCCTTACTTCGTATAGTCCAATCCTCTGCCTTTTGATTCGACAATACAAAATCAAGCACTGTAACATCTTTCGGAAATGGCTGAGACTGTGGAAGATAGCCTAGTTTTATACCATTTTGCATGATCACATTTCCCTGATCTGGTTCTTCTTGTCCCGCAATGATACGCAACAGCGTCGTTTTCCCTGTACCATTTATTCCAACAATGCCGATTTTATCTCCTTCCTGAATTCCACAAGAGACATCATCGAAAATTATTTTCTCTCCATATATTTTACTAATATGCTCTAAATTGAGTATATTCATATTGAGTCTTCCTCCCTTTTATTCCTAAAAATATAATATATTTTCATTCTATACAGTTTATCATGTTTTTTTATTCAAGAAAAGTTTTCTTATGATTTTGTAAATTTTCCACCCCATCACTTGAGAAAACAAACAAAGCGTTGTACTATATTATAGATATTCTACTATTAATGAAGGAGGGATATGATGAGTGACACCAAAAATCTAAATCCTGATTTTGCTCCTGACTTTGAAGTTACTTTTGAAGAAGAATTGCCTGTCACCTATGACTTTGATTCCGAGTCAAAGGAAGAGGATTATACAGAGCAAATCGATACGGGAGCTTTGAACAATCCGTCATTTCAAAATACCTATGATGAAGATGATTATATAGACGAAGAAGATAATGATAACGACTATGACTATGACTATAGACCAAGACCATACAAAGAAAAGCGCGTTTACATAAAATCAAAAAAGAAACGCCATCACTATGGCACCAAAAACATATATAAGAATGCGTATCGCGTCGTAAGATTTGTTTCCGCACTAATTACTGCTGGAACATTTTTCTTTCTCCTTCTGGAATTTTGGCGTGGATCTGCGCCATATGGAAATCCACTTACTATGGTGACAGAGCAAAACTACACTCTCGCTTCTTATTTTGGTTTCGCATTTCTCATTCTATTTTATGAATTTATCATTTTCTTCTGGTCGCTTACAAAAGTAAAATTTAAAGTAAATGGAAAAACTTATCGAGAAGACCATGGTAGAGGGCTTACTTCTTTTATTTTCCTCTATGTTATTTCTTATCTTTCTTTTCTTTTATGTAGTTTTCTTCCAGAACACTTACCACTTGGCAAATACGATTTTCTAAATGGACTAAAAGGTGCTTTGGACGTTTTCGGTTCTATGCACAATGTTTTGTTAGGACTTTGCGTAGCTGGTGTTGCTTCTTGTATTGCAAGAAAGCATATGTCATAAACAAATAAATAGATGTATGATTACAGTAATATAACAATTCAGGCAAAAATAAAATGGATGCCCCTGTAAAATACAGGGAAACATCCATGTTGCCTGATTCATAAATCAAGTTTTTATTTACTTACTATCATTTGTAAGATGTAATTGATCGAAAATGTAAAATAACAGACTTAATAACATTCCTACAACACAGGCCAGAACCATTCCTTTTAATTCTAAATTTCCAATCTTTAATGCAATTCCAGAAAGTCCAGTAACGAAAATCACTGAGGTAAGTATTTGGTTACGATTGCGACTATAATCCACTTTTTCATCCACAAGAATACGAATTCCTGAAGTACCGATCATTCCATAAAGTAAAAAGGAAATCCCACCAATGACAGGACCAGGTATTGTGCTGATGAGTGCAGCAATTTTCCCAATAAAAGATACAATAATAGAAAGGATTGCGGCTCCACCTATAACTCTTACGCTATACACGCCAGTAACAGCCATAACTCCTATATTTTCTCCATATGTTGTGGTTGGAACAGATCCTATAAAACCAGAGACCATTGTAGAAAAATTATCCGCAAAAAGAGATCTATGGAGTCCTGGATCTTTAATTAGATTTCTCCCCACAATTTTTCCAGTTACAATCTGATGACCAATGTGCTCTGAAGCAATCACAAGGATAACTGGTAAAACAATCAAGATTGCCTCTAATTTAAATTTTGGCATCGAAAAATTTGGCAAAGCAAAAATGGATGCTTCTCTAACAGCTGAGAAGTCTACAATTCCAGCTAAAATCGCGGCTATATATCCTGCAATGATCGCAATCAATATTGGTATTACAGATAAAAAGCCTCGAAACAATACCGAACCTAGTACAGCAACTCCTAAAGTTACTAAAAATACTATTATATTTTTCACATCTAAATTTTCTCCAAGTAAACCGGCGTTGTTAGCAGCTGTTCCCGCTAGTTCTAGCCCAATAAGAGCCACCACTGGTCCCATTGCTGCTGGTGGAAGTACAATATCAATCCAATCAGATCCAAATTTATAAATGACGAATGCCAGAACACAACCACAAAATCCAACTGCGACAAATCCACCAAGTGCATACTCATATCCCCACTTTGAAATCACAATCCCTGCTGGCGCAAGAAATGCAAAGCTAGAGCCTAAATAAGCCGGTGCTTTCCCTTTTGTAATGCCAATAAATAACAGTGTACCTATCCCATTCATGAATAACACAATTGCCGGATTAATTCCAAAAATAAATGGTACTAATACAGATGCTCCAAACATAGCAAACATATGCTGAATACTAAGTGGAATCAACAATTTTGCAGGTACTTTCTCTTCAACCTGTATAATACGTTTTTCCATTTTGTTTCCTCTACTCTTCTATATTTTTGCAAAAAAAGACTTCCTCTGCATCCGCCAAGGAAGTCTTTTCAATTCATATCTTAAATTTTATCCTAGAATTTACCAGCTTTTGCTGCTTCTTCTACTGCAACTGCAACTGCAACTGTCATACCAACCATTGGGTTGTTACCTGCACCGATAAGTCCCATCATCTCAACGTGTGCTGGAACAGATGAAGAACCTGCAAACTGTGCATCAGAATGCATACGTCCAAGAGTATCTGTCATACCGTAAGAAGCTGGACCAGCTGCCATGTTATCTGGGTGAAGTGTACGACCTGTACCACCACCTGATGCAACAGAGAAGTATTTTTTACCCTGTTCGATACATTCTTTTTTGTATGTACCTGCAACTGGGTGCTGGAAACGTGTTG
>JARHYE010000093.1 GCA_029258605.1 Ruminococcus sp. | reverse complement strand
ATGTCCAGTAGGAGCTATCTCTCAGGGAGAAGATAAATACGTAGTGGACGCTGACGCTTGTGTAGATTGTGGAGCTTGTGAAGCTGCATGTCCAACAGGTGCTGTTCAGCCAGAATAATATTTCATAATCACAAATGAAACAAAAAACACAAAATACCGCCTTTTTAGGTGGTATTTTTTTGCTTTCATGCCAAAATTTGACGAACGATTTTAAATAGATCTCTTGATGAAATATGTTATAATACTAGCAGACAGGCTATTACATCCTTGTCTTAAGGAGGGATCAGTATAATATGGGTGAAGTCAAATTTATGATTTCCGAAGCCGCAAAGCAAGTTCATGTAGAGTCCCACGTTCTACGTTACTGGGAAGAAGAACTTGATCTTTCAATCGGAAGAACAGAAAATGGACACCGCTATTATACAAATGATGATATACAGCTTTTTAAATGTATCAAAAAACTAAAAGATGAAGGTATGCTCTTAAAGGATCTAAAACCTTTAATTCCACAATTAAAAGAAACCAAAGAAAAAATCCATAAGCTACCATCTCAAACAATGCCTGCAGTCATTAAAACAGAAGTCCCTGAAAAAGTCTCTTCTGAGATTTTACCAGACAAGTTTGAACAAACACGTGCTCTGATCGGTGGAGTTTTTTCAGAAATTCTATCTACAAACAATGAAACCTTAAAAAAAGAAATCAGTCAATCTGTAACCCACAATGTAGTACGAGAAGTAGACTTTTTATTTCAGGCAAAAGAACGACAAGAAGAAGAGCATTTTCGAAAACTCGACTGTTTGATTCGTCAACAACAGGCTTATCGAAAAGAGTCCGCTAGAGAAAACCCTCTGGTAAAACTAAAAAAAATTCTTACTTAACATAAAAACAGATGATTTTGTAATCAAAATTACAAAATCATCTGTTTTTTATTCATCTTGCTGACGAAGTTCATTCCCAAACCTTGTGTACTGTGGTAACCATGCAAGGCGCACTGTACCAATCGGGCCGTTTCTTTGCTTCGCAATAATAATTTCTGCAATTCCTTTATCTTTTGTATCTTTAATATAGTAATCTTCCCTATATATAAACATACATACGTCCGCATCCTGCTCGATCGCTCCAGATTCACGAAGATCAGAAAGCATTGGACGCTTATCCGTTCTTTGCTCAACCGCACGGCTAAGCTGTGATAGAGCAATGACTGGAACATTGAGTTCTCGGGCCAATCCTTTTAAAGAACGGGAAATTTCGGAAATCTCTTGCTGACGACTTTCATTTCGTCGTCCTGTCGAACCACTCATCAACTGTAAGTAGTCAATGATGATCAGATCCAATCCCATCTCGCTTTTAAATTTTCTACACTTTGAACGCATCTCTCCGACAGAAATACCGGACGTATCATCAATGATCAGACGGGAATCCCCAATTCTGCCTGCTCCTTCTATGAGCTTTTCCCATTCTGTATCTTTTAGATTACCCGTACGAAGACTTTGTGCATCTACAAGAGATTCTAGAGAAAACAAACGATTTACAAGCTGTTCTTTTGACATCTCCAAACTAAAGATCGCTACACTTAAGTTCTTTCTGAAGGCTGCATATTGTGCAATGTTCAAAACAAACGCTGTCTTACCCATAGATGGTCTGGCTGCGATTAAGATTAAATCTGAACGTTGAAGTCCAGATAACTTATAGTCCAAATCAATAAACCCTGTTGGAATTCCAGTTACGTTTCCAGATGTCTTAGAGGCTTTTTCAATCACATTCAATGCGTTCATTACAACTTCTCTGATCGGTGTAAATTCTCGCGTATTTCCACGCTCTGTAATATCAAAGATTTCTTTTTCTGCATCATTGAGTATATCTTCTATTGGTCGATTTTGCTGGTAACAGGCGCTCATAATTTTTTCATTTGTTTTGATCATTCTACGTAAAACTGCTTTATCGTGAACAATCTGAGCATAATCTTTTACCTCGACCGATAAAACATCAAGATTTTCCACCAAATCTTTCGCAAATTCCATACTCGTAATTTCAGGTGGGAAATCTTTTTCTTTTAAATATTCCTGCAAAATAATTAAATCTACCGATTTTCCTTGCTGATATAAATCCACCATTGCATCAAATAAAATGCCGTAAACATTTTGATAAAAATCGCTTCCCGTAAGAATCTCTGATGCAACCTGAATGGAATTTTTATTCATCAGCATTGCTCCTAACACAGACTTTTCTGCCTGTAGACTGTGCGGGAGTATTCGTTTAATGATTGCTTCTGTTTCCATAAAGTATATCCCCTTATGCTTCTTCTGCTACAACCACTTTTAATTCTGCCGTTACTTTTGGATGAAGTTTGATTGAAATATGTTGAATTCCAGGCATTTTAATTGGATCTTTCATTTGAATCTTCTTTTTATCAATTTCAAGTCCCATCTGTTCTTTCACCGCCTGAGCAATTTCCTTACTTGAAACAGATCCAAATACCCTGCCTCCATTTCCAACTTTAATTGACAACTCTACCTTCCCAGCCTCAAGTTTTGCTGCCAGTTCTTTGGCTGCATCTAAATGGTCTTGCGCAATTTTCTCTTCTTTTCTCTTTTGTAATTTTAATTCATTTAAATTTTTATTATTTGCTTCTACTCCGAGGTTTTTTGGTAAGATAAAGTTTCTTGCATATCCATCATTTATGTTGACAATTTCTCCCTTTTTCCCAAGAGCTTTTACATCTTGCAATAAAATAACTTTCATAACTATATATCTCCTTCTTCTATCATAAGATCAATCGTAGCTTTTAACATCCCCATTGCTGCCTCTACATCTGTACCTTCAAACTGTGCACCTGCTGCATTGATATGTCCACCACCGCCTAATTTCTCTGCAATGATCTGAACATTTACTTCATCAATAGAGCGACAGCTTAAAAAGGTTCTTCCTTCGTATATTGTAAAGACAAAGGATGCCTTAATTCCACCAATGTCCAAAAGTTCGTTTGCTGCCTGCGCAGCAAGTACTGTTGGGCTGTCGATATTGTTAGGACACTGTGCGATTGCATACTCTTCTCGGTATACTTGTGCCCGGCGAACAGCTTCTGCTTTTGCACGATAAGAATCCATATCATCTCGGAACATCTTTCGTACACGCGTAATATCTGCACCACATCTTCTAAGATAAGCGGCTGCTTCAAATGTACGCACGCCAGTACGATTCATAAAATTACGAGTATCGATCATAATTCCTGCATACAGGCAATCCGCTTCTATAGAAGGACACTTAATGTCATCTACAATATACTGCAATACTTCTGCAATCATTTCACTGGCAGATGATGAATATGGTTCCACATAAGAAAGAACTGCGTTTTCGATCACATTGCTACTTTGTCTGTGATGATCCAAAACGGCAATGGTCTTTGATTTCTTTAATAATTCCGGACACTCTGTAAGCTGTGGCTTATTTGTATCCACTACAATTACCATCGTGTTGTCCGATACATAAGACAATGCCTCATCTGAAGTAAGGAATAAATCTTTTTCATAAGCACTGCTGTGCGCAATCTCATCATACAATGGTCGGATGGAACTTGAAACCTCATTGATTACAATGTGTGCTTTTTTCCCCAGTGAAACCGTAGCACGATAAATTCCCATACATGCACCAAAGCAGTCCGCATCCGCAATTTGATGCCCCATAACAATTACTTGATCTTTTCCCATGATAAACTCTCTTAACGCTTCTGCCTTTACACGAGCTTTTACACGGGTATTTTTTGCCGTCTGTTCTTTCTTTCCGCCGAAATAAGTAATTCCAGTTAGATTTTTAATAACCGCCTGGTCTCCCCCCCTTGCAAGTGCCAAATCAATTGCCACACGCGCATTATTGTAGCTCTGTGCATAGGTAGGTGCGTTCAAACCAACACCAATACTTAATGTTGCAGAACGTGCATTTCCAATATTAACATGCTTTACTTCTTCAAGAATCGTGAATCGATCCTGTTCAATCTTTCGATATCCTTCTACTTTCATTACGAAGAAATATTTGTCTTTTTCCAGCTTCTTCACAAGTCCGTCTACGTCACCAATGTACTTGTTGATCTTTCGATCAATCAACGCTACAAGAAGAGACTGTCGAACTTCTTCTACACTTTCCATCACTTCTTCGTAATTGTCAATGTAGATCAGTCCTGCAATCATCCTTTGCTCTTCATTTTTCTTAATGTAAGACTTTAACTCTGTTACATCCCGCATATAAAGAGCAATAAAATACTCTGCTTCTGGTGGAATTTGAAGAACACTTTCTTCTTCACTAAATCCCTCTACTGACACTTTTTGAAGCTCCACCTGATATTCTCTGTCTCGAAAGGTAACTTCCACTTCCATGTGATCCGTATTCTTGCTTGAAAACGCCTTCACATCTAAGTCTGGAATAATCTTATTGATATCTTTCTCTCTTTTTTGATTAAAAATGATTGATTTAAAACTGTCATTTCCCCACAAAATATGTCCATTCTCTTGAAGAATTGCATACGGAAGAGCCAGTTCTTTAAGCAGGGTATTTTGGATTCCCTGATATTGTGTGGAAAACTGAATAAGATCTGCAAGAATCAAAGAGCGATTGTAAAAATACAATGTCCCTGCAACGATCATATATATCACAATAAATACAGACATGATCACACCAGACTTTTTATCCAGCTGATACATCCAGATATCCATTGCCCACAGAAAAACCATCATTATGAGTGGCCATTGCATATACAAACGCAACTGACCCTTTAAACGCATATTTTTCTTTTTCATGAACTTATTCCTCATATACTCACTTTCATTCGTTAACGTGTCTAGTATACCACTTTTTCAGTAATTATTCCACTTTTACTTTTCCAATGGTTCCTCCTTAGGCTTTGAGATTGGAAGCAGTTTTCCCGAAGAATCATCTACATAAACTCCTTTTTTCTTCAATCTTTGATACACATGCCCGCGCAAAATTGTGTAAAGAACTGAAATCATTGGAATAAAAATCAACATTCCAACAACCCCCATTAAACTTCCACCAATACTTACTGCTGCAAGCACCCATATTGATGGAAGTCCTACGGAATTTCCTACAACTTTGGGGTAAATAAAATTTCCTTCAATCTGTTGAAGAACAAGGAATAAAATAAGAAATACCAATGCCTTTACTGGTGATTCAACAAGAATTAGGAACGTACCAATCACACAACCGATGAATGCTCCAAAAATCGGAATTAAAGCTGTAAATGCAATTAATACACCGACTAGCAATGCATATGGCATACGCAATACGCTCATTGTCACTACAAACATTGTGCCAAGTATCACTGCTTCCACACATTGTCCTGTTAAAAAATTAGAGAATGTCCGATAGGTAAGTTTACAAATTGATAGTATTTTCTCTACCCTTTCTTCTTTTAGGTATGCGTATAATATTTTTCTAATCTGAATACTCAAACGCTCTTTCTGCAACAGAATATAACAAGAAAAAACAAAAGAAATCACAAAAGTAGTTACTCCACTGACAATACTCTTAGCAACTGTCACGGTAGAACCAAGCACACTTCCTGCCCCACTTTTAAAAAATGTGATCATACTATTTAATAATTTGTCCCAGTTAATTTCCACTTCTTGTATCATACGAATAATTTGAGGATTATCTGTAAAAAGAGATTCCAGCCATTTCTGCGCATCCACAATAAACACCTGAATATTTTTACCAAGAGAGAGCAGCGTCGTTCCAAGTTTTGGAACAACAACAAAAATAACAACTGCTATAACACTACATACAAATAAAATGGTCAGAAGAAGACTAATCCCTCTTGCATATGTTCCTTCTGTTTTTTCTTTATTTTTAAACAACTTCTTTTCTATAAAATTCATTGGAACATTTAAAATAAAAGCAATTGCCCCTCCTACTATAAAAGGAAACAGAATATTCATACATATCACAGCCAAATGCAACACTGCATTATATTGCCATAACGTAATGAGAACAACAATTGTAAATAGAATTAACCCCCTGATTTTTCTTAAGTTTTCTTTTTCTAAATTCATGTAACCTCCGCCTTCTAATCTGTTATTGTTGTACAGCTAATTATATGGATAATTCTTTTTTCCGTCAATAGCATAGAATACAAAAAAGATGCTGTTGTATATACTACAACAGCATCTTATCTTTTTGATTAGTCCTGAACGTATGGCATTAAAGCAATATGTCTTGCTCTTTTGATTGCTACAGTAATCGCTCTCTGGTGTTTTGCACAGTTTCCTGTGATTCTTCTAGGAAGAATTTTACCTCTTTCAGAGATATATTTCTTTAATTTTGCTACGTCTTTATAATCGATTTCGTTATTCTCTTTACCACAGAATACACAAACTTTTTTTCTTCTACGGGCTGGACCTCTTCTCTTGAAGCCGCCTTCTGGTCTGCTACCTT
>JARHYE010000082.1 GCA_029258605.1 Ruminococcus sp. | reverse complement strand
TGTCTCATAATGGGCTTACTGGTTGTGGTACAGAAGGTGGAGACTGGTCAAGTCACCAATTAGAGCACGAGCTAGGGGGAATGTTTGATGTGGCACATGGAGCTGGTCTTGCTGCTATTTGGGGAAGTTGGGCACGGTATGTGATGGAAGAAGACCCAAGCCGATTTACTCAATTTGCAAGGAATGTGATGAAATGTGCAAATACAGGAAATGATGAAGTGGATGCTATGCAAGGTATTAAGGAAATGGAAGCTTTTTATACTTCCATCCATATGCCGATTTCTCTTAGAGAACTTGGAGTGGAACCTTCAGAAGAACAGTATAGAGAACTTGCAGAAAAATGCAGCTTCTATGGAAAGAGAACAATTGGAGTCATAAAACATCTTGGGAAAGAAGACATTTATCAAATTTATAAAAATGCGCAATAAAAAAGAAATGAGTGGGGAAAGTAAAAATGGATCGTAAAAGTTTATTGGCTGAAAAAAAACGTATTGTAATCAAGGTGGGTACTTCGACGATCACATACAGTGAAACAGGAAATATCAATTTATATAAACTTGAAAAATTTGTACGGATTCTGACAAACTTGAGAAATCAGGGGAAAGAAATTATTGTAGTATCATCTGGTGCCGTAGGTGTTGGAAGAAGTGCCATTGGATTGAAGCATAGACCGGCTACAGAAGCTGAGAAGCAAGCATGTGCGGCGGTAGGACAGGCACGACTTATGATGATTTATGAAAAGCTTTTTAATGAATATAGTCAACTGACGGCACAAGTTCTCCTTACAAAGGAATCCATATTAAATGAAGAGTGTAAGAAAAAGGCACGTCAGACCTTTCAGGAACTGCTTCGAATGAATGTTGTACCAATTGTTAACGAGAACGATGCCATTTCTGTAGACGAGCTTGCCTATGGGAATTTTGGAGACAACGATACGCTTGCAGCATATGTGGCAACACTTGTGGATGCAGATCTTCTAATCCTTATGTCTGATATTGACGGTTTGTACACGGATGATCCTAGAAAAAATAAAGAGGCGCGTTTTATACACACAGTGGATAAAATTGATGATCACCTTGAAAGAATGGCAAAAGGATCTTCTACAGAATGTGGGACAGGTGGAATGGCTACAAAAATTACAGCAGGAAAAATGGTTACAGAGTCTGGCACAGATATGATTATTGCAAATGGAGAAAATATATATTTGATCGATGATATTATGGCTGGTAAAAATGTGGGAACGCTATTTTTGTCTAAAGAGCATGGGGAGATGATACACCCTGCATTTTCTCCGGAACAAGTATAAGATAGGAGGAGTATTATGTGCAGTTACATGGAAACGCTTGGAAATCGTGCAAAAGAAGCTTCAAGACGTGCGGCACGACTTGGTACAATTGAAAAAAACAAAGGACTGTTATCTGTTGCGGAAGAAATTTTGCTCGAAAAAGATCAGATCTTAGCGGAAAACGAAAAAGACATTGCAAGGGCAGAAGAAAACGGTATGAAAGTATCCCTCGTAGATCGTCTGAAACTTACAGAAGAGCGATTAAAAGACATGGCAGATGGATTAAGACAAATTGCAGCATTGGATGATCCGGTTGGAGAGATTCTTTCCATGAAGAATCGACCAAATGGTCTTCGCATAGGACAAAAGAGAGTTCCAATTGGGGTGGTTGGTATTATTTATGAATCCAGACCGAATGTAACTGCAGATGCTTTTGGACTATGTTTTAAGACAGGAAATGCAGTCATACTTCGCGGTGGAAGTGATGCTATTTATTCGAATAAGGCAATTGTGCGTGCTATTAAAGAAGGATTAAGGAAAGCAAAGCTTTCTCAAGATATCATTTTACTTGTGGAAGATACAGATCGGGAAATTGTAAATGAAATGATGCAACTGCATGGAATCATTGATGTTTTGATTCCAAGAGGTGGAAAAGGGTTAATCTCCAATGTCGTTCAAAACAGTACAGTTCCCGTAATTGAGACGGGGACAGGAAATTGTCATATATACGTGGACGAATCTGCCAATCTTAAAATGGCAGCGGAAATCATTGAAAATGCAAAAACGCAGAGAATGGGAGTATGCAATGCTTGCGAATCACTTGTGGTTCATGAAAATGTTGCACAACAGGCACTTCCACTTATTGTACAAAAATTAAAGGCTCATAATGTGGAAATTCGAGGAGATGAATTTGCATGCACGATTTGTAGTGATCTCATTCCAGCATCCGAGGAGGATTGGGGAACAGAATATTTGGATGCGATCATCTCTGTAAAAACAGTTAAGACTTTGGATGAGGCTATTCGCCACATCAACACCTATAACACAGGACATTCAGAGTCTATTATTACAAATGACTATCAGAATGCACTGCGTTTTCAAGATGAAATTGATGCGGCGGCAGTTTATGTAAATGCATCTACAAGATTTACAGATGGTTTTGAATTTGGTTTCGGTGCTGAGATTGGTATCAGTACGCAGAAGCTTCATGCCAGAGGACCGATGGGACTTCTTGCACTTACAACAACGAAGTATGTTATCTTTGGAGATGGACAGATTAGAAATTAAGAAAAGAGGAAACTACATGGATTATATATATCCAAATTATTATGGAAAGTTTCAGTGCATTGCGGATCAATGTCCGGATACCTGTTGTGCAGGTTGGCAGATTGCCATCGATGACCCATCTTTAAAAAAATATAAAAAGACCAAAGGAATCATCGGGAATAGACTTCATAATGAAATTGACTGGAAAGAGAGCGTTTTCCGTCAATATGATGGTCGATGTGCTTTTTTAAATGAGCATGACTTATGCGATCTTTATTTAGAAGGGGGAGAGTCTATGTTTTGCAAAACATGTAAAACATATCCCCGCCATGTAGAAGAATATGAAGGGCTTAAAGAAATCTCCTTATCCATATCCTGCCCGGTTGTTGCAAATATGATAGTAGGGTTAAAAGAACCTGTTCGCTTTCTGGAAAGACACAGGGAATGTCCACAAAAAGAGGATGAAGAGTTCGATTTTTTACTGTTTTCAAAATTAGAAGATGCAAGAGAAGTGGCATTTCAGATTTTACAAAATAGAAGTAATCCCATAAAAAATCGGATCGCAATGGTACTTGCTTTTGCGCATGACCTTCAGAATCGAATTGATAAAAATGCAATTTTTGAAACAGATTCATTGCTGAAACGATACGAAAAAGCAACTTCGCCAAAACGCTTTGAAGAAAAAAGACAAAAAGAAAGAGAAAATTTATCCGCAGCAGATCCAACGATGTGCCTTCGAACATTTTTTTCTGTTTTTCAAAATCTAGAGGTGTTAAAGTGTGATTGGAAGGCATATTTAAAGGAAAGAAAAAGCGTCATTTTTACAACAAAGAATAAGGATGTTGCAGAAAAAATAGAGAACGATCATGCGGTTGTTTGGGAGCAGCTGATGATGTATTTTGTGTATACGTATTTTTGCGGTGCAGTGTATGATGGGAGAGCATATACAAGAATGAAGTTTTCTGTTTATAGTACCTTGATGATCCGAGAACTTTCAAAATCACTGTGGATTTCCAATCATAGGACTTTGGATGATCTGGACGGGATTCAGCAAGATATCGAGGAAGCGGCAAGAAGATATTCCAGAGAAATAGAACATTCCGATTACAATAAAAATAAGGTGTTTGACATTCTTGAAAGTGAGCAGGAATTTGGCCTTCAAAGTTTTTTTGAGCTTCTTTAAGTTCTAAATAGTTGTGCCCTCTACTATACTGATAACAAATCATATGGCAGAGGGCGTTTTTATGAAATCCTTTATTGCGCTAATATTAAGTATTGTACTTTTTGTTGGAGTTTGTCCGGGAGAAGTAAGGGCGGATGAAAACGAAGTTCAAATTCAGTCCCCGTCAGGAATTTTGATGGAAGTTTCAACGGGGAAAATTTTATATGCAAAAGATGCAGATACAAAAAGACCGCCTGCGAGTGTAACAAAGATCATGACAATGCTTCTTATTTTTGATGCGTTGGAAGATGGAAAGATCAAGTTGGAGGATCCGGTGACGACATCAGAGTATGCCGCATCTATGGGAGGTTCACAGGTCTTTTTGGAACCGGGAGAAACCCAAACAGTGGATACCTTACTAAAGTGTATTTCCATCGCAAGTGCCAATGATGCTTGTGTTACAATGGCAGAACATATTTGTGGAAGTGAAGAAGAATTTGTTAAAAAAATGAATGAACGGGCTCTTGCACTAGGAATGGAGCATACAAATTTTGTGAATTGCAATGGATTGGATGCACCAGGCCATGAAACTACGGCAAAAGATATTGCGATTATGTCTAGAGAGCTGCTTCTTAAATATCCGCAGATACATGATTATTGCACTGTTTGGATGGAAGAAATAACGCATGCCACGAAGAAAGGCAATACACAATTTGGTCTTACCAATACAAACAAATTGATTCGCCAGTACCAGTATGCAACCGGACTAAAAACGGGCTCTACAGGTCTGGCAAAATTTTGTGTATCCGCATCTGCAAAAAAAGAGAATGTCGAATTGGTAGCGGTTATAATGGCGGCAGAGGACTCCAAAACGAGATTTCAAGATGCTACCACACTTTTGAATTATGGATTTGCTAAATGTCAACTCTATGAAGATCACAAAAGAAAAACATTACCAGAACTGTGTGTAACTGGTGGAGTAAAGGAAAATGTATCTTGTGAATACAACGGAGAATTTCGTTATTTGGATCTTGAAGGTAAGAATGTGAATGGAATTACAAAAACATTATATATGAAAAAGAAATTGAAGGCCCCGGTGAAAAAAGGACAAAAGGCTGGTAAACTTGTGTATCGATTGGATGGAAATGAAATAGGTTATTTAGATGTAATCACAACAGAAACTGTGAAAAAAGCAGGATATAAAGATTGTATTCGAAAAATTTTCTTCCAATATTGTATTTAAATGTTTGATTTGAAATTATAGAAAGAAAATGGTAGGATATAGGAAGTTGTAAAAGAACTTTGAAGAGGAAAGGGCGTCCTTATGGTACGAATAATATGTATAGCTGTGGGAATCATGCTTTTGCTCATTGCGTGTGCATTGTGCGAGGGTAAGAGAGAATTACGCTTTTTTAAAGTGCGAAGGTATGCGTTTACCCATCCTGATTTTTCGATGTTAGATTCTGAAAAAAAAATTGTGCTTCTGGCTGATCTTCATAATAAAGTATATGGGAATAAAAACGATATACTTCTTGAGAAGATTCGACAAGAACATCCGGATTTTATTCTTGTGGCAGGGGATATGCTTGTCGGAAAACCAGAAGCAAAGTTAAAAGAAGCCCAGGAATTTTTGTGTAAATTACCGGAAATATGTCCAGTTTATTATGGACTTGGAAATCATGAACAGCGAATGAAAGTCTATCCGGAAATATATGGTGAGGGAGTGTATTTCAATTTCCGAAATACATTAAAAGATGCAGGGATTTGTTTTTTGGAAAATGAACGTGTGACCTTGCAGTGCGACCGAATTAAGATAGATATTGCTGGTCTAGAGCTTCCTATGGATACGTATCAAAGATTTCGTCATATCAAACTATCTAGAAAAGATATTGAACATGTAATCGGGAAAGCATCAAACAATTTTCAGATTTTGATTGCACACAATCCAGTATTTTTTCCGGCATACAAAGAATGGGGAGCAGATTTCACGGTTAGTGGTCATTTGCATGGTGGAATTATCAGGATTCCTGGAATTGGTGGGGTTATTACTCCACAAGCAGTACTTTTCCCAAAATATTCTGGAGAAATGACGGTGGAGGGAAATCAGGCGATCGTTGTAAGTCGTGGTCTTGGAACCCATACAATCAATTATCGCATTTTCAATCCGGCAGAGGTGGTTTCAATTACATTTTTGCCGTATTCTGACAAGAAAGAAAGCAATAGCTTTGGAGAGTAAATATGGGTATACCAGTAAAATTAGAAGTGTTTGAGGGTCCGCTGGATCTTTTGATTCATTTAATTGATAAAAATAAAATAGATATCTATGATATTCCAATTGTTGAGATTACAAGTCAGTATATGGAGTACATTCGTGGCATGCAAGAAAACAGCTTGGATGTTATGAGCGAGTTCCTTGTAATGGCAGCAACACTTTTAGATATTAAATGTAAAATGTTGCTTCCAAAAGAGGAGGTAGAAGATGGGGAGGAAGAAGATCCGCGCCAAGAACTTGTAGAGCAATTGCTTCAATATAAGATGTACAAATATATTTCTTACGAGTTAAAAGACAGGCAGGAAGATGCGGACCTTGTGTTGTATAAAAGTTCAACTATACCAGGAGAAGTTGCAGAGTACGAAGAACCAGTGAATTTAGATGAACTTTTGAAAGGCGTTAATATGTCGGTTCTCGATAAAATTTTTCAAGATGTTATGAAACGCCAAGATGCAAAGATCGATCCCGTTCGTAGTAAATTTGGTAAAATTGAAAAAGAAGAAGTTCCTTTACCAGTTAAACTTGTTTATGTACAAGAGTATGCAAAAACACATCGAAAATTTAGTTTCAGACAGCTATTGGAGAAACAGAATAGTAAGATGCAAGTTGTTGTTACATTTCTAGCGGTATTAGAACTTATGAAAACAGGAAGCATTCGTGTAGAACAGGAGGAAATATGCGGGGACATTATGATCCGCTCCCTGCTATAAAGCAATATGGATAAGACAAGCATTAAAAAAACAAAAGGAATTATTGAAGCGATTTTGTTTACCATGGGAGAGTCTGTGGAATTGTCTAAAATTGCGGGCGCAATTGAGTGTGATGAGAATACAACAAAAGATATCATTCAAAGTATGATTAAAGACTATAAAGATGCTGGAAGAGGAATTCAAATTATTGAACTTGGAAACGCTTACCAAATGTGTACGAAAAAAGAAGCATATGAAGCCTTAATAAAGATTGCAAGGCAACCGAAAAAACATGTGTTAACAGATGTTCTATTAGAAACACTCTCTATCATTGCATATAAACAACCCGTCACAAAACTTGAAATTGAAAAAATCAGAGGGGTTAGTTCGTCTCATGCGGTAAATAAACTAGTGGAGTTTGGGCTAGTAGAAGAAGCGGGAAGACTAGATGTACCTGGAAAACCAATTCTTTTTGGGACAACAGAAGAATTTCTGCGTAGATTTAGCGTGCAATCTTTGGAAAGCTTACCTACAATAGAAAGTGAGAGAATGGAACATTTTAAAGAAGAAGCCGAAGACGAGGTGCACTTGAAGTTGGATGTTTAAAATAGGTTCTATGAATTTAAGATCTACATATATTGAAAAGAAGGAATAAATGTGGAGAAATCTAGAGCATGAAAAAAAGTGTGACAGCTGTTTTCCTTAGCTGTGTGGTGTTACTTAGTGTTTTATTACAAACACCAAACAGAAGTATTGTGTATGCAGCAGAAGGAGAACCACAAGAATTATATGCCCGATCTGCTGTGTTGATGGATGCAGATACTGGGCGTATTTTATTTTCAAAAGCAGGGGACGAAAAAAGAGCAATGGCAAGCACGACCAAGATTATGACCTGTATTCTAGCGTTAGAAAATGGAGATCTTGAAAGTGTGGTTACAGCTTCAAAAAATGCGGTCAGACAACCGAAAGTACATCTTGGTGTAACAGAAGGAGAAACCTTTTATTTAAAAGACTTGTTGTTTTCTTTGATGCTAGAATCTCACAACGACTCTGCAATCATGATCGCCGAACATATTGCCGGTTCCGTAGAGGCGTTTGCAAGACTTATGAACGAAAAAGCGAAAGAGCTTTCATGCACCCATACGTATTTTATTACACCAAATGGATTGGATGCCAAGGATGATCTGGATTTCCACCATACGACAGCAGAGGAACTTGCAACAATTATGCGATACTGTGTGAATAGTTCTCCCAAAAAAGAAGAATTTATCAACATTACAGGAAGCAAAGAATATCGTTTTTCTAATTGTGATGGAAAAAAGCAGTATTACTGCAGAAATCATAACGCATTTTTAGAGATGATGGATGGTGCATTTTCTGGAAAAACTGGATTTACAGGAGAAGCGGGATATTGTTACGTTGGTGCGCTAGAAAAGAATGATAAGAAATTGATCGTAGCACTTTTGGGATGTGGATGGCCAAATAATAAAGGATACAAGTGGGTAGATAGCAAAAAGCTGATGTCTTATGGACTGGATTATTTTGAAAAAAGAAAAGTTTGGAAAGAACTAGAGATGAAAAATTTATATGTGGAAGATGGAATTGATGGAAATCATCCGTTTCGAAAAGATACAGAAGTAGAGGTGGAAGTGAAAAATCCAGATCCTACTTGGACCATGCTGCTCCATAAAGAAGAGCAGTTGGAAGTAAAACTTCAAAGAAAAAACAAAATCCAGGCACCCATTCGAAAAGGAGAGAAAATAGGAATACTTCTATATCGGTTAGATGACAAGGTGGTTCGAAGCTTTGATGTAGTATCGAAAGAGGCAGTAAGAAAGGTATCCTATCAATATTATTTAAAAGTTGTGGCCAAAACTTATTTTACGCGGATTTATCAATTGGGACTATAATTTTATGATAAAAACAGATAAGAAAATATAATGTTAAAAAAATAGCATAATGTTCGGAGAAAGAATTGAAATTTTACTAGATATATTATATACTAAAATAGCCATAGATTTTGGTTTAATTAATACTAATTATAAAATATGGAGGGCTAGATTATGAGCTACAATGCTACAGAAAACACAGCAAGTAGACGAATTGCCATGCTTCT